>JAEEIO010000024.1 GCA_016281405.1 Clostridiales bacterium
GGTTATGGGCAAAACGCAGGTGATATCCTGACCGCGCCTCGTGAAGAAGCCGTCGCGGCCGACCGAGACGGTGATAAGCAGGTCGCCCTCGGGGCCGCCCCGCATACCCGAGTTGCCCTGACGCTCGACGCGAAGGGTCTGACCGTTATCTATGCCCGCGGGGATGTCGACCTCGCGGACTATCTTTTTATTCACTCTGCCGTGTCCCGAGCAGGTCGGGCAGGGGGTCTTTATCACCCTGCCGCTGCCGCCGCAGGCCGAGCAGGTGGTGACGGTCTGAAAGGCGCCGAACATGGTCTGCTGTTGGCGGCGGACCTGACCGCTTCCGCCGCAGGCCGAGCAGGTCTCGGGCGAGGTGCCTTTCTTGGCGCCTGAGCCGCCGCAGTCGGGACATTTTTCGCGGCGGGTGTATTCGACCGTCTTTTTACAGCCGAGAGCCGCTTCTTTGACGTTTAGTATTATGTTGTAGCGGAGATCCTCGCCGCGTTCGGGCGCGTTTGGATTGCGGCGGGTCCTGCCGCCGCCTCCGAAGAAGCTCGAGAATATGTCGCCGATGTCGACGTTGAAGTCGCCGTAGCCCGCGCCCGCGCCCGCTCCGTAGGAGGGGTCGACGCCCGCGTGACCGAACTGGTCGTATTTGGCTTTCTTTTCCTCGTCGGAAAGCACGCCGTAAGCCTCGTTGACCTCCTTGAACTTGACCTCGGCTTCCTTGTCGCCGGGGTTAAGGTCGGGGTGGTATTTTTTCGCGAGCGAGCGGTAGGCCTTCTTTATCTCGTCGGCCGAGGCGCCCTTAGAAAGACCGAGCACCTCGTAGTAATCTCTTTTTTCCGCCATTTCTTTTCACCTTTCGGGGATGAGGGAAGGGAGAAGATCTCCCTTCCCTTTCACTTTCAGTTAGCGCCGTTATCGGAGAAGCCGGTGTTTACGGTGCCGTCGGGGTTGACGCTTCCGTCCTGCGAAGGAGCGCCCGCGCCGGGGGCCGCGCCCTGCTGCTGATTGTATATCTTCGGGGCGTATTCGTAGAACTTCTTTTCGAGGGCCGCCTTGGCTTCGTTTATGGCGGCGGTGTCGTTGCCCTTAAGGGTCTCGCGCACCTTTTCGATCTCGTCCTTGACGCTCTTTTTCTCGTCCTCGGTCAGCTTGTCGCCGACGTCCTCGAGCGACTTCTCGATCTGGAAGCAAAGCTGTTCGGCGCCGTTGCGGGCTTCGACGGCCTCGCGGGCCTTCTTGTCCTCGTCGGCGAATTTCTCGGCGTCCTTGACGGCCTTGTCAATCTCGTCCTTCGACATATTGGTCGAGGCGGTGATGGTGATGTGCTGTTCCTTGTTGGTGCCGAGGTCCTTGGCCGAGACGTTGACTATGCCGTTGGCGTCGATGTCGAAGGTGACCTCTATCTGCGGCACGCCGCGGGGGGCGGGAGCTATGCCGTCGAGGCTGAAGCGGCCCAGAGTCTTATTGTCTTTAGCCATCTCGCGCTCGCCCTGAAGGATGTGTATCTCAACGGCGGGCTGATTGTCGGCCGCGGTCGAGAAGACCATGCTCTTCTTGACGGGGATGGTGGTGTTTCTCTCGATTATTCTGGTGGTGACGTTGCCGAGGGTCTCGACGCCGAGGGACAGAGGCGTGACGTCAAGCAGGACTATGCCCTTGACGTCGCCCTGAAGGACGCCGCCCTGAATCGCCGCGCCGAGCGCGACGCATTCGTCGGGGTTGATGCCCTTGTGGGGCTCTTTGCCGATAAACTCCTTGACGGCCTCCTGCACGGCGGGGATTCTTGTCGAGCCGCCGACGAGGAGCACCTTGTCTATCTGCGAGGGGGTGAGTTTGGCGTCGGCCATGGCCTGCTTTACGGGGCCCATGGTGGCTTCGACGAGGTCGCGGGTGAGCTCGTTGAACTTAGCTCTCGTGAGGGTCATGTCGAGGTGGAGAGGCGTGCCGTTCGCGTCGACCGACATAAAGGGCTGATTTATAGAGGTCTGCTGCATGCCCGAAAGCTCGATCTTCGCCTTTTCGGCCGCGTCCTTCAAGCGCTGGAGCGCTATCTTGTCTTTGGTGAGGTCTACGCCGTTTGCCTTTTTGAACTCTTCGGCGATATACTTTATTATCCTGTCGTCGAAATCGTCGCCGCCAAGTCTCGTGTTGCCGTTGGTGGCCATGACCTCGAAAACGCCGTCGCCGATGTCGAGTATCGAGACGTCGAAGGTGCCGCCGCCGAGGTCGTAGACCATTATCTTCTGGTCTTTTTCCTTGTCGACGCCGTAGGCGAAGGCCGCGGCCGTGGGTTCGTTTATAATTCTCTTGACGTCAAGACCCGCTATCTTGCCGGCGTCCTTGGTCGCCTGACGCTGGGTGTCGGAGAAGTAGGCGGGGACGGTGATGACCGCCTCGGTCACCTTTTCGCCGAGGTAGCTTTCGGCGTCGGCCTTGAGCTTCTGAAGTATCATCGCCGATATCTCCTGCGGCGTGTAGGCCTTGCCGTCGACGGTCACCTTGTGAGCGGTGCCCATCTCTCTTTTGATGGAGCTTATAGTTCTTTCGGGATTGGTTATGGCCTGACGCTTCGCTATCTGGCCGACCATCCTTTCACCCGTTTTGGAAAAAGCGACGACGGACGGTGTCGTCCTCGCGCCCTCGGCGTTGGCTATGACTACGGGCTCGCCGCCCTCCATAACCGCGACGCACGAATTGGTGGTGCCTAAGTCGATTCCTATGATCTTTGCCATGATATATTCCTCCTATTGAGATAATTTATTTATTCAGTTCGCGACTTTGACCATCGCGTAGCGAATGACCTTGTCTTTTATGCGGTAGCCCTTCTGAAATACCTCGACTATCTCGCCTTCGCCGTAGTTTTCGTCCTCGACGTGCATGACGGCGTTATGAAGATTGGGGTCGAAAGGTATGTCGGTGGGTATTTCCTCAAGTCCGGCTTTTTCAAGCTCGGTGAAGAATTGCCGAAGCGCCATTTCAATTCCCGATTTTAAACTCTCGGCGTCGCCCGCGCTCTTTACCGCTCTTTCGACGTTGTCGGCAAGCGGAAGCATTGCCGAGAAGGCGTCGGCCTTGGCCGAAAGCTCTATGGCGTCGCGCTCCTTGACGGTGCGCTTCTTGTAGTTATCGTATTCGGCAAGGAGGCGTAAGTATTTATCGTCCCTTGCCGCGAGCTCGGCTAAAAACTCGGCCGTTTTGTCGGCCTTTTTCTTTTTGGCTTTCTCCTCGGTCTTGGGAGCCTCCTTTGGCTCTTCGGCCTCGGTTTTCTTTTTCTCTTCGTCCATCAGTTATCATCCTTTTCAAAAGCGTCCGCAAGTCTCGGTTTGCCGTCAGGGTTTTCCTCGAAAAACGACCGCGATATCATATCGTTCACGGCGCCCGTGAAATAGCCGAGTTTCGGCTTTATGTCGGCGTAGTTCATGCGCTTGGGGCCGAAGACGCAAAGCACGCTCGTCAGGTCGCCGACCTTGTAGGCGGTCGAAATGACGCTCATCCCTTCGGCGGGCAAAAGCGAGCTGTCGGTGACTATGTCGATGTTTATGCCCTCGGGCAGATCGAGCGCCAGACGGGTTATTTTTTCCTCTTCGTTAAGCATATTGATAAAGGCGCGGGCCTTCGAGATATCGGAAAACTCGGGGTAGGAAAAGACCTTCGTCTCGCCCGAGACGGCGACGTCGTAGCCTTTCAGCTCGTCGATCGCCTCGCGGACGGCGGGCATCATTATCATCATTTCGGGGCAGTATTTGCGGACTTCCCGCTCGACCGTCTCGAAGGTCGATTTTTTAATCGACTCGGGCGCGGAGAGCGACATCTGAGTATTCAGAATCCTCGTGAATACGGCGGCGCTCTCGGCGGTTATATCGGAAAAGTTCATTACTATTTTGGTTTTCACCGTGCCGGCCGAGTTGACGGCAAGCAGGGCCGTCATATTCTTCGCGGCGGCTATCGTCTCGAAGCGGGAAATGGGCGCCGTTTTGACCGAGCTGACGTTGACGGCGGCGCAGCCGGTAAGCTCCGCTGCGGCGGTGACTATGCGTTTGGGGAGAGCGGGGATATTGGCCGTCATCTCCTTGACCATGCCGTCTATCTTTTTCCTGTCGCCTTCGGCAAGCGCCGCGGGCATCATGAGATTACGGAGAAAATAGCGGTAGCCTTCGACCGACGGGGCGCGGCCCGCCGAGGTGTGAGGCTGGGTGAGAAATCCCATTTCCTCGAGGGCGGCCATCTCGCTCCTTATCGTCGCGGAGGAGACCTCCTCGGGAAAGACCGCCTGGACGTTTTTGGAGCCGACGGGTTCGCCCGTGGCGATGTAAAGTTCTATAACGGCTTTGAGAATGCGCTTTTTCCGTTCGCTGAGCTCCATTTCCGTCCCTCCTTAATTTTGGCACTCTCGACCTTCGAGTGCTAACGATTATAATTTACTACTATTTTACCGTTTTGTCAAGAAGAATATTGACAATTTGCAGGCGGTTTTTTTGTGCAATATGTATGCTTAAAAGTCGAATTCATTGATATTTTGACGGTTTTCGCCTTTCTGCAGGATTTTTTTTAATTTTTTCTTGACAAGTTATGATTTTTATTTTATAATTGTCGCTGTATTTTTGAAAGCAGTTTGTTTTCATAAGAATCGGAAGGAGGGAACCAAAAATGGCTGAAATTCATCTCAAGGAACACGAGTCTCTTGACAACGCTCTGCGTCGTTTCAAGAAATCCTGCTCTAAAGACGGTACTCTTTCCGAACTCCGCAAGAGGGAGCATTATGAAAAACCCAGTGTGAAGAGGAAGAAGAAGTCCGAAGCCGCCAGAAAGCGCAAGTTCAAGTAAGCGCGGCGTAAAGAGCAAAAGTCGGGGTCGTCGGAAGACGGCCCCGTTTTTTTTTTGTTCACGCTTTGTTGCAATTAGAATATGAATATGGTAAAATATATAAAATATTTCTTGAAGAGGCAGTTTGATATGAAACGCGGTTTGCTGCGGATAGTTTCGCTTACGCTCGGCTGCGCGCTTTTGGCGGCGGGTTTTTCGGGATGCGGCCCCGCGCCCGAGCCGAAGCCTCAGAAGACCACGACGGGCTTCGACGAATTTGAAATAACCTATTACTGGGGCCCGCAGGGCGACTCCCTTCTCACCGACAAGTGGTACTGGGAGGCGGCCGCCGAGGCGGGCTTTACCTCAGTGCCTGTCGAAAACGGCTCGGCCGAGGCCAACAAAACGGCTCTCGGACTTTTAAGGGAATGCGGTCTCACCTGCTCGGCGCTTTTCGACGCGAGGATGCTCCGCGTCCTCTCGAGGTCTTACTCCGAAGAGGAGATCGAAAAAATAGTCAAGGAGGTCGTCGACGATTACGCCGACTACGCCGACGTCATAAAGGGCTGGTGGATAATCGACGAGCCCTCGGCATATGAGGCAAAAAAGCTCGGCGCTCTGGCAGCCGCGACAAAGCAGGTCGCCACCGAGAGAACCACCTTCCTCGACCCCCCCCACACTTCCGCCAAAGCCGAACGCCAGCTTAAAGCCGACGACTATCAGAAC
>JAEEIO010000025.1 GCA_016281405.1 Clostridiales bacterium
GAACTCTATCTCGGCGCCACCGACCTCGGCCCGATGAAAGCGGCTTTACAGACCTTCCAGAACTTGTATGCCGAAGGCCTCATCAACAGCGGGGAGGAAAACGACATCGACGTCATAGGCGGCCGGCACTATTACAGCGCCGAATTCTGGAACGGTAAAGCGGGCGTCTTCTCAGGCGCCACCTCGATGGGCTTCATCTCCAACACCATAAAGAAGAACCCCAACGCCAAGATAGTCACCGCGCCTCTCTTTGCGGTTGACGGCGGCACCGTCGGCATAGCGGCCGAAAACAACGCCTTCATGTTCTACGGCGTCAGCTCCGGGTGCAAATACCCCGAGGCGGCCGTAAAACTTTATAACTACTACTTCGATATAGCGGGCGACATAGACTACGTCGAATATTTCACCTCTCCGATTTATCAGGACGAGAAAGGCGAAGACACCGAGGGCTGGGCCCCGATGCAGTTCTATCCCTTAAGAACTTACTTCTTCGGCAATATCGAAGCGGCCAAGGCTCGCCTTGAAGACTACCGCACCGGCAACGTCGGGCATTTCACCGAGCCTGAACTCGCCGCCTACGAGAAGTATCTCGACGCCGTCGAGAACACCACCTACAAGAACTACTGGACGGTCCAGCAGTATAAAGAAGGCGGCGTAATGGATCAGTATTACGATCTCATCGAGACCGCCGACTTCGTAAGAACGAAGTTCTTCTCGGTCAACACCCCCGCCATGGATAAATACAACGAGGAGATCGAGCCCAACCTGATAATAGCCGCCATTGAGATAATCAAGGGTCACGAAACGGTCGATTACTGGGATACCGCTGTCGAAACCTGGCTTGACGGCGGCGGCAGAGAAATAACCGCCGAAGTCAACGAATGGTGGCAGGGCGTCAAAGGCAAATAATCGATAAAACAAAAATATCCGCACCGAAAGGTGCGGATATTTTTTGAATGCTTAAAGCGTTTTGAGATAATTCTTTACGAGCGCCTGCAAAAGCTCGTCTCTGTCGAGCTTGCAGATAAGGCTTCTCGCGTTCTTGTGGTTGGTGATATAGGTGGGGTCTTCCGAAAGGATATAACCCACTATCTGATTGACAGGGTCATATCCCTTTTCCTTGAGCGCGGCGTAGACGTCGCGCATAATATTTGACATTTCGTCGTTTTTATCGTCCGTCAAAGAGAACGTCATCGTGCCCTTATCTATCATATATCAACCCTCCGTTTTCTGGATTATACCTATTATATCGCAAACTTTTGCGATTTTCAACGGTTTTTGACACAAAAGTTTGTCAACTTCTCAGGTTTATGCCTTTTTCGGCGAGCGCTTTGACGATCCGCTTCATAACGCCGTCGACTTCCTCGTCCGAAAGGGTGCGGTCGGACGCCCTGAAGAAGAGGCTGAAGGAGACGCTCTTCTTGTCGGATCCGAGCGACTCGCTTCTGTAGACGTCGAAGACCTTTATCTTCTCGAGAAGCTTCTTCGCCGCCTTAACGATGTCGTTTTCAATATCCTTGACGAAGGTCTCCTCGTCGCAGACTACCGAAATATCCCTTTCAGAAGCGGGGAACTTGGGAAGCGGCTTATACTGCTTTTCATGTCCCGACGCCGCTTCGAAGAGGACGTCGAAATCGAGCTCCGCCGCGACTATGCGTTTGTCGACGCCGTAGCCCGCCGCCACCGCGGGATGAATTTCGCCTATAATGCCTATTTCCTTGTCGCCCGTGTAAAGCCTTGCCGTGCGGTAGGGGTGGTAAGAGGGGTTTTCCGTCTCTGCTTTGACGTCGGAGATTTTGACGTCAAGCTTTTCGCAAAGCTCTTCGACTATGCCCTTGACGGTGTAATAGTCGCTGTCGCCGCCGTAGACGGCTATCGATATGACCTTCTTCTCGTCGGGAAGCTCGTATTCGTCTTCCTTCGGGAGATAGACGGTCGCGTTCTCAAAGAGCGCCGCCTCGGGGTTTTTGTAGTTGATATTTCTTGCCGCCACCTCGAGAATGGAGGGAAGGGCGGTCGTTCTCATAACGCTGGTATCCTCGCCAAGGGGGTTGCTTATTTTGACCGAGCGGCGAAGGGGACTGTCGTCGGGCAGGGCGATCTTATCGTAATACTTCGGACTTATGAAAGAGTAAGTCGAGATCTCGTAAAGCCCCATAGCGGTAAGCCAACCCTCGACGTCGCGTTCGAACTGCTGCTCTTTCGAAAGTCCGCCCTCGGTGGTCGCGCCGCGGATAAGCGTCGTCGGAATGACGTTGTAGCCGTAGAATCTCGCGACCTCCTCGGCTATGTCGGCCTTCGACTCTATATCCGCTCTGTAAGAGGGTATCTCCAAAAGACCCTTCTTCTTATCGTATTTTATGCCGACGTTTTCAAGATATTCCAACATTTCGCTTGCCTTCACGTCGGTCCCTAAAAACGCGTTTATCCAGTCGGGCGTGAAGGGGACGGTGTGGACGGGCAGGGGAGCGGGATAGACGTCTATAAACCCGTTGACCGTTTCGCCCGCCGAAAGCTCGGCGACAAGCTCGCAGGCTCTTTCGAGCGCGATCTCGGTCATCTCGGGGTCGAGACCCTTTTCAAAACGTCCGCTCGACTCGGTGCGGATGCCCGCTTTTCTCGAGGTGCGTCTCACCGACGCGCCCGCGAAGTTGGCGCTTTCGAAAACGACGGTTTTCGTATTTTCGGTGATCTCCGAATTGAGTCCGCCCATAACGCCCGCCAGCGCGACGGCCTTTTTGCCGTCGGCTATGACGAGGTCGGAAGCGGAAAGCTCCGTCTCGGTGCCGTCGAGGGCCACGAAGACCTCTTTATCGGCGGCGCGCCTTACCTCTATTTTATTTCCGTCGAGGCAGGCGTAATCGAAGGCGTGCATCGGCTGACCGTATTCGAGCATGACGTAGTTGGTAATATCAACGATGTTGTTAATCGGCCTTACGCCCGAATTGCGAAGCCGTTCGCGAAGCCACGAGGGCGACGGCGCGATCTTTACGTTTTTAACGACTCTCGCGCTGTATCTCTTGCAAAGGTCGGGCGCCGAGACCCCTACCGAAAGATAGTCTTCTATCTTACCGCCGCACTCCTTCACCTTCGGCGTATGGAGCTTCAAAGGCTTTTTAAGCGTAGCGGCCGACTCTCTCGCAAGACCTATGACCGACAGACAGTCGGGTCTGTTGGGAGTGATCTCAAACTCCACGACGGTGTCGTCAAGCCCTGTGACGGCGGCGATGTCGTCGCCCGGCTTGCAGGGCTCCTCGATTATGAAAAGTCCGTCCTCTGCGGCATAGGGGTAATCGTGCTTGGTGAGTTTCAGCTCTTCGATGGAGCAAAACATACCTTCCGAAAGGACGCCGCGGAGCTTGCCCGCCTTAATGGTCTGACCCGTCGGCAAAAGCGAGCCGTCGAGCGCCACGGGGACGAGGTCGCCCGCCTTCATATTCGTCGCGGCGGTGACTATCGTTACAGGCTCCGCCTTGCCTACGTCGACCTTGCAGACAGTCAGCCTGTCGGCGTCGGGATGGCGTTCGCAAGAAAGAATCTTACCGACGGCGACGTTTCTTATCTTTTCGTTAAGCACCTCGAAGCCTTCGACCTTCGAGCCGCTCATAGTCATGGCGTCGGAATACTCTTTAGCCGAAACGCCCGATATATCAACGAATTCTTTTAACCAGTTAAGCGAAAGATTCATAATTCACACCTCACAATATCAGAACTGATCGAGGAAGCGCACGTCGTTCTCGTAGAGAAGACGGAGATCGTCAATGTTGTAGCGCCTCATGACCATTCTCTCGAGCCCCAGACCGAAGGCAAAGCCCGAATAGACCTCGGGGTCTATGCCGCAGTTGGCAAGCACCTTGGGATGCACCATGCCACAGCCCAGAAGCTCGATCCAGCCCTCGTTCTTGCAGAGCCTGCAGCCCTTGCCCTCGCAGGCGAAACACCTGACGTCGACCTCCGCCGACGGCTCGGTGAAGGGGAAGTGGTGGGGTCTGAAACGGACTACCGAATCCTCGCCGTAAAGCCTCTTTATGAATACCTCGAGCGTCCCCTTGAGGTCGGACATGGTGATACCCTTGTCGACGACGAGACCCTCGATCTGATGGAAGAGGGGAGAGTGAGTGGCGTCGACCTCGTCCGAGCGGTAGACCCTGCCCGGCGCGATAATTCTTATGGGCGGCTTTTCCTTCTCCATGACCCTTATCTGCACGGGCGACGTCTGGGTGCGAAGAAGCACCTTGTCGTTTATATAGAAGGTGTCCTGAGTGTCTCTCGCGGGGTGATCCTTCGGAATATTCAGCGCCTCGAAGTTGTAGTAATCATACTCCACCTCGGGACCGCTCGCTATCTTATAACCCATGCCTATAAAGATGTTTTCCACCTCGTCGAGCACGGTGTTGAGAGGATGCTTTTTACCTATCGGACGGCTCTTCCCGTCAAGAGTTATATCTATCTTTTCCTTCTCGAGCCTCGAATAAAGCTGCCTCTTGCTTATCTCCTCTTTAAGAGCCGATATTTTGCCTTCGATTGCGACCTTGACCTCGTTTGCGAGCTGCCCCATGGCGGGACGCTCCTCGGGAGAAAGCCCGCCCATTTTCTTCAAAATGGACGTCAGTTCGCCTTTCTTGCCGAGGTAAGCGACGCGAAGCGATTCGAGCGTTTCGCCGTCCCTGCAGGCTGCAAGGGCCGCCATGGCCTTTTCCTTGATGGCAAGCAATTCGTTTTTCATAAACACACGCCTTTCAAAATCTTGCAAAAATTTAGGCTTCCGCTCTTATAGAACGGAAGCCAAAACCACTATAAACAGAGCCTTCGGGTACGAATATACCCTATCCCTTTAACGGTGGACGCCGTGCGCCCCTACTTTTTCGTTCAGGCCGCCCGCTCGCGGGAGAACTTCGCCGCCGTCTCCCGATAAGGGCTTTCAGACCAAGACCCCTACTCTCTGACGTTCGAAAAAGCGGTTACTTTTCCCGTTCATCGCGTTTATTCATTATACAGTATACAAATTATAACAAATAAATCCCATATTGTCAAACACTTTTTATTTTAACCGTTGTTGCCGCATCCGCCCGCGGATTTTACCGTTTCGTCTTCGGCGGTAAGGTCATAACCGAAGTATTCCTGCGGCGAGGCGTAACCTCTTATCTCCATTTCCGCGGCGGGCGAGAAGAGACACCCGTCTAAACCTCTGAAGATGTCGTAAAAATACTCGATAAAGGCCTCGGGTTTAAGGGTCGCCTTCACGTCCGTGACGGCCTCCTTAAGCTTTATTACCGCGGTGTTGTGGTTTGCGTATACCAGCGCCTCGGCCTCCGCGCCCTCGATGATTATATCGTCAAGCGAAAGCTTTTCGGAGAAGAGGGGAGAGGCGTTACCGGTAAGGCTTATAACAAGCCTGTCGCCCTCGATATTTTTCGTCACCGCAATATCCGCGACTGCCTCTATATAGTCGATTTTTATCGGTTTAGACGAGCTTTCAAAAACGACGCTTACGCCTCTTACGGGGGAATCGGCGCTTATGTCGGCGGTATAAACACCGTCGCCGGCGTCATAGTCGAAGCTTCCCGCCTTCTTCGGCGCGTAGTCGGCAAGCGTCGTTATATAGACCGTCGCCCTTCCTTTTTCCTCCGCCGAGAGCGAAACGGCAAGCTTCTTGTATAACTTGTGGTTTATTCCGATATCGCCGCTCGTAATCCTTCCGCCCTTTTCGTTCGGAGTGAAAACGAGCGTCCCGCCCGAGACGGAAAGACTTCCTTTTTCGGCGGCGAATCCTTCGGCGTCGCCCTCTTTGTTGAAGCCGAACCGCGTTCTGTATTGACCGGTTTTATCTTCCGAGACACCTTCCGTCATAAGTCCCTCGAACGAAATGTTTACCGCCTTCAAAGGCCTTTTCGTCAGCTTATGCTCGGGCAGGAGATAATGGACGGTATTTCTGAAAACTATGCTTTCGTGTTTCTTTCCGTAGGCGTTGAAAAGCGTGAAATCGGCGTTGTAATCGGCCATCGCGGGATTCAATATATTGTTGTAAAAAAGCAGGTTTTCAAGCGTTACGTTCTTGCAGGGGCCTACGGCCTGCATCATAAGGATCGCGTGCGCCTCGTTGTTATGGAAAACGCTGTTTCTCATTATTATATTGTAGTCGCTTCCCTCGAAATCGAAGCCGCATCCGTCGTTCGAGCCGTTGTTGTTGACGTACGAGAACTCGCAGTTGTCAATAAGAAAGTTCTTGCAGGTCTGAAAACATCCTCCCGTCGAACCGTAAATGCACTTGTAGTCGCTTCCGCCGACAAGACGGAGGTTTTTGAATACGCCCCAGCCGTTTTCGTCGCCAGTAAAACCGCCGTCGGCGTTTTCAAGCGTCACGGCTCCCGCGAGGGAAGAGTCGAAAATGCAGTCGGCGATACGCCAGTTTTTGGTAAGACGTTTTTCAACGTCGCCGGTCAGATCGTGCGCGCCGAAAAACCAGCTCGAAACGCCCGTCAGACACCCTCTGAAAACGCAGTTTTCAATAGTGATGTCCGAAACCTTTTCGGCGTTTACGGTGTTTCCGTCGGCGTCAAGATAGACGCCGCCGACCATGACGCCTGCGGGCCAGGCGAACTCCCTCACGCCGCCGCCCGAACTTCTGTAAATGCCGCTCGAATAGGAGGAAAGCGAGTCCTTTCCTGCCGCCATATCCTCGGAGAGCAGATGCTCGTCGTTTTTGAGATCAATAAGCTTTGAGAAAAGCTCGGGGACGTCCATATCGGTAAACTCGCAGTCGGTCACTTTAAGGCCTTTTCCCGGGGTATCGAAGTAATATCTGAAATAAACGCCCATCCGAGCGTCGCGGCAGTCTATGCCGTCTATGTGGATATAGTTCAGTCCGTTGACGTAAGGCGTCTTGACGGC
>JAEEIO010000027.1 GCA_016281405.1 Clostridiales bacterium
GGTCGCCGTATCCTAAAAAAGCTTGCCTACGGTAAGGATGTATTTAAGCTCTTCGCCGTCAAAATAATACCTCGTCTTTTCGTCGCCTTCGTCTATCTCCTCGTAATAGAGGGAAACGCCCTTGACCGTGTCCTCTCCGCTTACGAATTCGGAGGTGTCGACGTCTTCAAAGGTCTCTTCGACCTCGACGTCTGGCGTGTTCTTGAGCTTCATGCCCGAAAGAGAGTCGGGAGAAAGCAGGTAGACGGCGTCCGGCGTCTCTATCGTGATGAGCGTCTGAGCCTCGGCGGAGGCGCGGCAGTATTTCTTTTCGCCCTTTACGGCGATATCCATCTCATCCCCATCCGAGTCGAAACGCATAAAATAGTCGCCGCCGGATATGTATTTGTCAATGAAGGCGGCGAGGCGGCTCTTTACGGGCGCGCTCTTTTCCTCCGCGGCGTTGTTTTCAGCCGGGGCGGGGTCGGCGTTTGAGGGCTGAGACGCTTCGGAGTCGGAAGAGGGAGAGGGCGCGGCTTCTTTTTCCGGCGCTTTGCCGCAGGCGAAAAGGGAGAGGGAGAGCAGGAGCGCGAGGACGATAAGAGTTACCTTTTTCATTTTCTTTTCCTTCTTTCGTGTTTATTTTTTATATACGTTATTTTTCCGAAAGATAATGGTCGACGTCCGACGGAGTTACGCGCGGGCCGCGCACGGCGGAAACGCCGAGGGCGCGGAGCCTTTTGAAGGGGAGAAGCTCGGGCGGGTAGGTCTTTAAGAGGCGGAGGGTCATAACGCGCGTCATTTTCACTTTGCCGTCGTCGTATTGAAAGGGCAGGTCGGTTTTCAGCACCGTGCATTTATAGCGCACCGCCGAGACGGGCGCGCCGACGTAGATATAAACCGTATCGCCGGGCTTTATGTCGGAGCTTTGCTTCCAGTCGAGCGTGCGCGAGGCGCGGAACGCCGCCTCGAGGTCGAAATACGCGGGGTTCGCGGGGACTATCCACGAGCGCGCGGCGCCTTTTTCACGCCTTTTTACCGACGGGGCGCTTTTGACCATTTCGCGGCTTTCGGAAAGAAGCTCCGAAATGAAGGCGTCGGGCAGCGA
>JAEEIO010000026.1 GCA_016281405.1 Clostridiales bacterium
CCTTTGTCTTAGGCGTTCTCATTTTCATCGACGACTATTTCAACTGCCTGACCGTCGGCTCGGTCATGCGTCCCATCACCGACACCCACAACGTATCGAGAGCCAAGCTTGCGTATCTTATCGACGCCACGGCGGCGCCCATATGCATGATAGCCCCGATATCCTCATGGGCGGCGGCGGTCGCGGGGATCGCGGCGGGCCTCGGCATGAACGGAATAACCCTTTTCGTAAAGGCTATTCCTTACAACTACTATTCGCTTCTTACGATTGTCATGATAATCGCGATAACCCTTATGAAGTTCGATTACGGCCCGATGAAGCGTCACGAGCTTAACGCGCTCGCGGGCGACCTCTTCACCGAGGGCGAGAAGAACGAGGGCGACGAAAAGGTAGACGCTTCGCCCAAGGGCAAGGTCGTAGATCTTATTCTCCCCGTCGTTTTCCTCTTCATCGGCTGCGCTACCACCGAGATCTACACGGGCGGCTTCTTTACCGCGGGTGAAGACAATTATATGAACTTCATCAATTCCTTCGCCGATTCCGACGCTTCCGTCGGTCTTCCCTGGGGCTCGCTCATAGCGATAGTGATCACCGTTATCTACATGCTCTGCCGCGGCGTCATGAAGTTCACGGAAGCTATGGACGCTTTCCCCAAGGGCTTCAAGGCGATGGTCCCCGCCATCCTCATCCTCACCTTTGCGTGGACCCTTAACGGCGCGACCGGCGCTCTCGGCGCGAAGTACTACATCGCGCACCTTATGAGCGGTGCGGCGGCAGGCCTTACCACCATGCTTCCCGCGGTCATATTCTTAGTCGCGGTCGTCCTCTCGTTTGCCACCGGTACGTCCTGGGGCACCTTCGGAATACTCATTCCGATAGTCCTCTCGGTCTTCCCGGCTGATTCTTCGCTTCTCACGATAGGCATATCCGCCTGCCTCGCGGGCGCGGTCTGCGGCGACCACTGCTCGCCCATATCCGATACCACCATCATGGCGTCGGCGGGCGCTCAGTGCAACCACGTCAACCACGTGTCTACCCAGCTGCCCTACGCGCTGACCGTCGCGGCGGTGTCCTTCGTCTGCTTCATACTCGCAAGCATAATAAAGAGCTGGCTCATAATGCTCCCCATAGGCATAGTCCTTATGGTCGGAACGCTCTTCGTTATCAAGGCGGTATCGAAGGACAAGAAGGCGTAAGCGCTTTTAAGCAAATAAGAAACGCGGTGCAGCGATGCACCGCGTTTTTTATTCGCTTTTTTCAGTCGGCCGCGCCGTCGGAGCTTATCTCAGGCAGGGAATCGGCGTCTGTGACGACGTAATCATCAGGCAGGGAAAAGAAGGATTTATCCGCGCCTTTTTTTATTTCAAGCAGCTCTACGGGATTTTTCACGTCGTAATCGGTTACGACGTATTTGAGCATCGGCCCGTCGAAATAATAACAGACCGAAACGCCCGACTCTTCGTCGGAATGATCTTCAAAGTAATAGGTCTCGCCGTAGATCTCGCCCTCAGCCGCGATATACGAGTCGGACACGAAGATGTGGTCGAACGGGCTTTTCAGTTTGTCGAGCCCGTCCTTCGGGAGCTTGAGCCCGGTTTTCGTTTCGGGGTCGAGCAGGTAAAGGGCGTCTTCGTTTATTAAAATATTGACGACGTGTCCCGCGATCTCGGACGCGGCGTATACCTTATCGCCCGAGACGGCGTAAAAGGCGTCCCTTCCGTCGGTCGATACCGTCATCGTGTATTCGCCGTCCTTCAGATATTTGTCGTAAAAGGCGGCGAGGCGGTTTATGCCGCCCTCCTCCGCCATGGTCTTGTCGGGCTCTTCATTTACGGAGGGGTGGTTCCCGCAGGCGGAAAGCGAGAGGACGAACAGAAGGCAAAGGAACGCGGACAAAAGCTTTTTCATACGGAAGCTTCCTTTCTGTTAAAAGTACCGTTATTTTAACCTATTGAAAGCGGATTGTCAAATAAAGAGCCGGGACGCCCGATATGTGCGGCGTCCCAGCGGAGAAAGCGGGTTTTCAGTCTATCGCCGTCTGCATCGAGGTGAGGTCGGTCACCGTTATGTCGGAGGGGACCTCGAAAAGGGAGTCGTCGA
>JAEEIO010000028.1 GCA_016281405.1 Clostridiales bacterium
CCGAATTGGTTGACTGAGGTTTGAGATGATCGATTTCGGTGGCGTTAAAACGCCCTGCTACGTTATCGACCGTAAGGCGATAACGGAAAACCTTGAAATACTTAAGCGCGTCAAAGAGGCCGCCGGATGCAGGATACTGCTTGCGCAGAAGGCCTTTTCTTGCTACGCGCTCTACCCTCTTATGTCAAAATACCTCGACGGCACGACGGCAAGCTCGCTTTTCGAGGCGAAGCTCGGGCGCGAGGAGTTCGGCGGCGAGACGCATATATTCTCGGCGGCTTACAGAGACGACGAGTTTGACGAGATCGCGTCCGTTTGCGACCATATAGTTTTCAATTCCGTGTCGGAGCTTGAAAGATACAGAGGGCGCGCAAAAAATAAAGAGATAGGGCTTCGGGTAAACCCGGGCCATTCGGAGATCGAGACCGCGCTTTACGACCCCTGCGCCAAGGGGACGAGGCTCGGCGTGACGGTCGAAAACTTTTTTAAGGCGTGTCCGAAAGGTCTTGACGGGCTTCATTTTCACGCCCTTTGCGAGCAGGGGGCCGACGTTCTCAAAAGAGTCGCCGACAGTTTTGAAAGACTTTATTCTCCTTACTTTAAGAATATCAAATGGGTTAACCTCGGCGGCGGACATCATATTACGAAAAAAGGCTACGATACAGATACGCTCGTTTCGGTCGTTAAAAGGTTTAAGGATAAATACGGGCTCGAGGTTTATTTGGAGCCGGGCGAGGCGGCCGCGCTTGGCGCGGGGTATCTCGTGACGACGGTGCTTGACGTCGTCGAAAACGACGGCGTTTACACAGCTGTAACCGACTCGTCGGCCGCGTGCCACATGCCCGACGTCATCGAGATGCCTTACCGTCCCGAAATCGTGGGAGCGGGGATGCCTGACGAGAAAAAATACACTTACAGAATCGGCTCGCAAAGCTGTCTCGCGGGCGACTACGTCGGGGAATACTCCTTCGACGCGCCCCTAAAAAGAGGCGACAGGCTGACGCTTTGCGATATGGCCATTTATTCGATGGTCAAAAACAACACCTTTAACGGCATTGGACTTCCGTCTATCTATATCACCGATGAAGATAACGTACCGAGGCTTTGGAAAAGTTTCGGGTATGAGGACTTCAAAAGCAGACTGTAAAAAAAGTTGTGATCAACGTGGAAAAGGATTATAAATCGCCCGAATACAGGCGCTCTCGCGGGGCTTACGTCCTCGAGTGCGCCTTTGAATATTTCATCGCGCTCGTCGTCACCGACGCTTTTCTGGCAAAGCTTCTGAAGTCCATGGGCGCGAGCGACGCGCTTTGCGGTATAATTTCGTCATTCATTTCGCTCGCTTTTGTTTTTCAGCTTTGCTCTCTTTTTATCGTAGGAAAGATCACAAACACCAAAAAGACGGCCGTCATAGTCCACACCGTAAGCCAGCTTTTGTTTACGTCGCTTTACCTTATTCCCTTTTTGCCGTTTGAAGACTCGCTGAAAAGACCGGTTTTCATTGTATGTATGCTTACGGCGTATTTCGGGAATTATCTCGTCTGCTCTGTCATTTACCGTTGGGGAATGACCTACGTCGAGTCAGGGAGGCGCGCGAGGTTTTCGGCTGTCAAGGAAATGGTGTCGCTCGCGTCCGGCGTCTTAGTGTCACTTGCATTAGGATTCGCCATCGACAAATTCGACGAGAGCGGAAATATTGCGGGCGGTTTTGCTTTTACGGCTATCTGCATGGCTATATTCTCTATATGCGATTTCGTCTGTTTGATGCTTATCAAAAACGAGAAAATAAAGCAAAAGACCGAGCGCGAAAAGCTTTTGCCCGTCTTGAAAAACATCTTCAAAAACCGCGATTACGTAAGAGTCGTTATTATCCAATGCCTGTATAACGCCTCGTTATACGGCACGATAGGCTTTTTGGGGACATACAAGCAGGACGAGCTCGCCTATACGATAGTCCAAATTCAAATTATAAATATCGTCGGAGTGGCGATAAGATTTCTTGCGACGAGGCCTTTCGGAAAATACTCGGACAAGCGTTCGTTTTACAAAGGCATAATGCTCGCTTCCACCGTGCTTGCCGTGGGGTTTGCGTTTAACGTATTCGCGGCTCCTGTCACGAGGTATTTCGTGATAATCTTTACCCTGCTCTATAACATAGGGCTCGCGGGGACGTCTACAAATTTCAAAAACATAACATACTCGTATTTACCGGAGCAGTATTACGTGCAGGCAAGCGTTATCAAAGACAGCGTGGCGGGCATTGCGGGCTTCTTGGCAACGCTCGTTTCGGGGCAGATACTTTCCGCCGTTCAGGCCGGCGGAAATACGATTTTCGGCGTGACGGTTTACAGTCAACAGATACTTTCTGCAATATCGCTCGTTTTGGTTTGCGTAATGCTCGTTTATATGTGGCTCAATATGAAAAAAATGGTGAAGTAAAGGTAAAAATAACATCCCCGCGCTGTTGGCGCGGGGATGTTAAATTATTTATCAGTTTTTGCCGTGGGAATCGCAGCAGCCGCAGTCGCAGTCGTCCTCGTCGTCGAGGTCTTTGACGTAGTCGGCGCGGTCGCCTATTTCGACTTCCTTCTCGCAGTATGGGCAGTCTACGACGCCTTCTTCGAAATCGTCGTCGTCGAGGAAGAAGCTCTCGCCGCAATGCGGGCAGACGACGGTGTAGAGGTGCTCGTCATCGTCGCAGCAGCATTCGTCGTCTTCACAGAGATACTCTTCGACTTCGCCGAGGTCTTCGTCGAGCTCGTCGCAGTAGTCTTCGAGCATATCGCAGTGCTCTTTGTTTTCGTCTATCTTGGCGGCGGCGTCCTCAACGAAGGCGAGAAGCTCTTTTATGAACTCTTCCCTTTTGGGATCGTCGAATTCAAGCCATTTGGCAAGACCCTTTAAATAGGCGGCTCTTTCTTTCAAATCCATAATGATCCTCCTTACGCTCTTTCCATGTATTCGCCGACGCGGGTGTCTATTCTTATCATGTCGCCGGTGTTGATAAACAGCGGAACTTTGATGACGGCGCCGGTCTCGAGGGTGGCGGGCTTGGTGACGTTGGTCGCGGTGTCGCCCCTTACGCCGGGCTCGGTGTCGGTGACTTCGAGTTCGACGAAGAAGGGCGGCTCGATGCCGAAGACGTTGCCCTTATAGGAAAGTATTTTGACTATCATATTCTCTTTGACGAACTTGAAGTTATCGGGGATGGTATTCTTGCCTATCGGTAGCTGGTCGTAGGTTTCGGTGTCCATGAAATAATAGAGGTCGCCGTCGTTATAGAGATACTGCATCTCTTTTCTCTCGATGTAGGCGGTCGGGAATTTGTCGGTCGGGTTGAAGGTCTTTTCAAGGACGGCGCCCGTGATGACGTTCTTTATCTTCGTTCTGACGAAGGCGGCGCCTTTGCCGGGCTTGACGTGCTGGAATTCGACTATCTGAAGGACGTTGCCGTCCATCTCGAAGGTCACGCCGTTTCTGAAATCGCCTGCTGATACCATATTCAAATACATCCTTTCGTTTGCGATTTTACTGTATTATATTTTATCTTATTTTATATGATTTTTCAAGGGGTATTTGATACTTTTTCTATTTGGATAAATGAAATTGTAAAAAGACTTGTAAAACGGTTTTGTTTTTGCTATAATATTACGGCACAAATAATTGAAACGAGGCTTTATTATGGACCGAAACCGTGAAAAAGAGCTCGCGCTCTTTGCGGCAAAATTAAGGAAAAACGTTTTACTGCAGGTTTATTCGGCAAAGTCGGGACATCCCGGCGGTTCCCTTTCGATTGCCGATATCTTAAGTTATCTTTACAACGTAGAGATGAAGATAGACCCTAAAAACCCGAATGATCCCGACAGGGACAGGTTCGTGCTTTCGAAGGGTCACGCCGCGCCCGGCATCTACGCCGCGCTCGCGCTCAAAGGTTATTTCGACAGCGAAGAGCTCAAGCTTTTCAGAAACATAAAAGGTATTTTGCAGGGTCACCCCGACAAAAAAGGCGTGCCCGGTATAGATATGTCGTCGGGCTCTTTGGGTCAAGGTATCTCAGCCGCCTGCGGTATGGCGATAGCCGCCAAGAAGACGGGAAAAAACTACCGCGTATACGCAATAATCGGCGACGGCGAGATAGAAGAGGGCCAGGTATGGGAGGCGGCGATGTTCGCGGCCCATTACAAGCTCGATAATCTTATGGTGTTTCTCGACCTGAACGGTCTTCAGATCGACGGCAAGACCGACGACGTTATGTCCTCGGCGCCCGCCGACGAGAAATTCAAGGCGTTCGGGTGGAACGTCATAAATATTGACGGACACAGCTTTGAAGACATTGAAAAGGCGACCAAGCTCGCGAGAGAAACCAAGGGCAAACCGACGATCGCCGTCTGCCACACGATCAAGGGCAAAGGCGTTTCGTATATGGAAAATCAGGTGTCATGGCACGGTTCCGCGCCCAACGACGAGCAATACGCCCAGGGTATAGCTGAACTTGACGCCGCCATTGCGGCTTTGGAGGGTTGATTATGGCTGAAAAAAAAGCAACGAGGAACGCATACGGCGAGGCTTTGGCGGAGCTCGGAGCGACTCACGATTTTCTTGTTATGGACGCCGACCTTTCGAAGTCGACGATGACCGCGACCTTTAAGAAGGTATTTCCCGACAGATTTATAAACACGGGTATTGCCGAGGGCAATATGATGTCGGTCGCCGCGGGTATCGCGACGACGGGAATGCCCGTTTTCTGCTCGAGTTTCGCCATGTTCGCCGCGGGAAGAGCTTTCGAGCAGGTAAGAAACGCGATAGGCTATCCGCATCTTAACGTAAAAATAGGCGCGACGCACGCGGGCATGAGCGTCGGTGAAGACGGCGCGACTCACCAGTGCTGTGAGGATATAGCGCTTATGACGGTTATCCCGGGTATGACGGTCTTATCACCCGCCGACGAGTTCGAGACAAAGGCTGCCGTCAAGGCGGCTCTCGAGTTTGACGGTCCCGTGTATTTAAGGCTCGGCAGGCTCGCAGTCGAACCGCTCTATTCGCCCGACTTCAAGTTTGAGATAGGTAAATCTCACACCCTAAGGAACGGCGACGACGTGACGATCATCGCAACGGGACTTATGGTATACGAGGCTTTGAAAGCCGCCGCGATGCTGAAAGAGGAAGGAATTGCGGCAAGGGTCATCGATATGGCGTCGTTAAAACCCATAGACAAGGACGCGATCATAGCCGCCGCGAAGGAGACGGGCGCTATCGTTACCGCCGAGGAACACAACGTTTACGGCGGACTCGGAAGCCTTGTGGCATCGGTTGTGAGCGAGTGTTCGCCCGCCGTCGTGCTTAAAGTCGGCGTTGAAGACAAATTCGGCAAGTCGGGCAAAGTCCAGGACGTGCTCGATTACTTCGGACTTAACGCGGAAACGATAAAGGCACGCTGCAAGCAGGCTATGGCTTTGAGGAAATAAGATAATAGAAGTAAAAGAGATGTAAGGCTGTTATGCTTTACATCTCTTTTTTTATGTTTTGCAGTTATTTAAGGTTGAAGGCGTGAGGCAAGAGGTCGGAGAGGCGATTTTGTTCGAAAGAGCCGTCGGCGGAGGCGGAGATCACGGCCATATCGGGCGAAAAGTCGGAAAGCATCTGGCGGCAGATGCCGCAGGGGCGGCAGGGGGCGGGGGCGTCGGAGATTATCGCTATTGCGGAAAAGTCGCGTTTGCCGTCGTTTACGGCTTTGACAAGGGCGGCGCGCTCGGCGCAGATCGTGCCGCCGTAGCTCGAGCATTCGACGTTGGCGCCCGTGTAGACGGAGCCGTCAGCCGTTAAGAGAGCCGCGCCGACGCGAAAATGCGAATACGGGGAGTATGAGCCGTCTTTTGCCTTTTTTGCAAGCTTAATAAGTTCTTCATAAGTCATTTTAATCACCGGTATTCATTATAATATCGCGAATAGAGATTGTCAAACATATATTTCCGCTTATTATGGGTCGTTTTGCGGTAATAATAATGCGGGAGTGATTTATATAAAAAGACCGTTAATATGGTTTTCTTCGTTTATTCTGGCGGCGTCGGCCGCTTTTACGGTGTTCGTTTTTTCGGTAAGATCGCCCGACAAGGTCTACGAGTGGTGCGTAAGTCCGAACGAGGAGCACCTCTTCCCTGCCGTTCTGGACGGAGATACCGTTTATAAGGGCTACGACGTCTTATACGGCGCCGACGAGGGCGAGAAGGTGATTTACCTCACCTTTGACGCGGGCTACGATAAGGGGACGCACGAGGCAATACTGAACGTTTTGCGTCGTCTTGACGTCCCTGCCGCTTTCTTTTTCGACGGCAATATGTTAAGGCGGTTCCCTGATATTGTTGAAAGAGCGTATAGGGACGGGCATCTTGTCTGCAATCACACGTGGAACCATCCCGATATGACGGCTTACGGCGAGGATAAAGAGGGTTATCTTTCGCAGCTTACGAAATGGGATGAGCTTTACGAAAGTCTTACGGGCGCGGCCGCCAATAAGCTTATGCGCTTTCCTATGGGGCGATTTTCGGAAAGATGTTTACAGTATAATAAGGAGGCGGGTTATACTGCTGTCTTCTGGTCGTTCGCATACTACGATTACGACGAGGAGGCGCAGCCGTCAAGGGACGAGGCTATTGAAAAAATAATGGCAAGAATCCACCCCGGGGCCGTGATGCTTTTACACTCGACGTCAAAGACGAACGCGCTGATACTCGAAGACGTTATCGAAAGGATAAGAGCAGAGGGATACAGGTTCGCGCCTCTTTCGGAGTTGATAATGGAAAATCCGAGTCATTGACCCGGATTTTCTTTTTTCGCTGCTTTCTTTTCCTTTTTCTTTTGCTTCTCGAGATACCCCGCGTTGGTCTTCTCGTCGACGAGATAGGCCCGAATAACAGTAATTACGAAGAGGGCGGCGCCGATATCGCAGACGGCGTGGAAAAGGAGCGACAGGGTGTCGTTTCCGAAGGCCGGCGCGCTTCTCACGGTGAAGAGCGGCGGGAGCCAGGTGACCGCTGCCGAAAAGACGGCGAAAAGTCCGAAAACGAAGCTCCTTTTAGAGTATCCTCCGCCGGACGTGTGGCGGGCGAAACTTATGAAGAAGAGCGCCATGGCGATATTGACGAGAATGACCTCTTTGAAATTGAAATCGCGGTCGTGACCTGTGTAGTAAAGGAAGGTCAGTATCAGTCTGAAAAGATAATACATTACGGGGGCTATCGAGAATACCGGGGTGAGTCGATGACTCGCGAACTTTTCGCCGACCGCGAGCAGAAAGCCGAAGAAGGCGCAGTATAGCAAGGTAAAGAAGGCGTAGCCTATCTTTATTACGAGCGAGCCGTTAAAGAAGCCGCCGCCCCAGAATATCGAATAGACCGTAAGCACAAGTGCAGAGGCTATCGCGAAGGAGGAGGAGAGCTTTTTCTCGATGCCGTAATTGGAGTCGCCCATGGCTATGAAGTCGCCGTTCTTGAGGATCATCAGAAGGGCGACCGTGCCGAGAGCGGCGGCGATCAATACGCCTGCGAAGGCGTAATATGAAAAGCTCTTTTGCTCGGGCAGGCAGGTTATGTTATCGACAAAAAAGAGTATCTGACTTACGCGAAGCATAAGGCCGATAACGCCGAGCCCGAACGCGACGAAGCTGCATACCGAGAGTTTTCTCATTTTATGCTCCGAAGGTTATTTGACTTCGACGGTCCAGCCGAATTCGTCCTTTAAGCGGCCGCGCTGGATGCCTGTCATAGCATCGTAAAGTCTTTGCGAGATTTTACCGATCTCGCCGTTATTGAAGGTCATGATGAGGTCGCCGACCTTGAGTTCGCCGACGGGCGAAATGACGGCGGCGGTGCCGGTGCCGAATACTTCGCTGACGCGTCCCGCTTTGTAGGCTTCAATAAGCTCGTCTATCGAAAGGCGGCGTTCGGTGGCGTTGAGGCCCCAAGAACGAAGCAGTTCGAGAGAGGATTTACGGGTTATACCGGGGAGGATGCTGCCGTAGAGACCTGGGGTGACTATCTCGTCGCCTATTACGAAGAAGACGTTCATGGCGCCGACTTCCTCGATGTATTTCTGCTCGACGCCGTCGAGCCAGAGGACCTGCGAATAGCCTTCGCGGTTTGCGACTTCCTGAGCCTTTAAGCCGCATGCGTAGTTGCCCGCCGTCTTTGCAAAGCCGGTGCCGCCGCGGACTGCGCGGACGTATTTGGTCTCGACGTATATCTTGACGGGTTTGAGGCCGCTCTTATAGTATGGGCCGGATGGAGACGCGAGGATCACGAAGAGGTATTCGTGCGAAGCGTGGACGCCGAGTTTGGGCTCGGTGGCGATTATATACGGACGGATGTAGAGAGAGGCGCCGTCTATATGAGGAACCCACTTCTTATCGACAGAGACGAGCTTCTTGACGGCTTCGATGCAGAAGTCGACGTCAATCGGCGGGATCTCAAGGCGGTCGTTGGAATTGTTAAGGCGTTTGAAGTTTTCGTCGGGACGGAAAAGGAGGATGCGGCCGTCGTCGGCACGATAGGCCTTCATGCCCTCGAAGACCTCCTGGCCGTAGTGGAGGCACATTGCGGCGGGGTCTAAGGAAAGCGGGCCGTAGGGGACGATGCGGGCGTCGTGCCAGCCTTTTCCCGCGGTGTAGTTCATAAGGAACATATGGTCGGAGAACTTTTCGCCGAAACCGAGTTTATTCTCGTCCTCGGGCAGGGGCTTCGGGTTTTTGGTGAGAGTTACGGAAATTTCCATTATATTTGCTTCCTTTCGGTTTTATTCGCTTATTTTATAATTATATACGCGTAAAGGGCGTTTGTCAATCATTTTGACGCGTCGACGGTGATAGTTTTATAGTCGGTGTAAAAGACCATGCCGGGTTTGCCGTTCGGCTGACGGCGGACGTATTTGATCAGGGTGTAGTCGACGTCGGTCTTCCCCGCCGAGTCGCTATGCTTTGCGGCAAGTGTTGCGGCGTAAAGGATTGTGGCGTCGGAGACGTCGGGGGCGGGCGCCATGATCACGGTGTGGCTTCCTGGGGCGTTTTTGACGTGGAGCCAGAGGAAGTCTTTTTTGGCGGTCTTGAAGGTCAGGCGATCGTTTTGTAAGTTATTACGACCGACGAGTATCCTGACGCCGTCGGGAGCGGTATACTCAGATGGGGCGGATTTTCTTATGCGGTCGCTTCCCCGCCCGACTGCCTTTTTCTTTCGGAGGTAGCCGCCTTCGGTGAGTTCGGAACGGATCTCGGCTATTTCGGCCTCGTTTTTGCATTCGCTTACGAAAAAGCGGACGCTTTTGAGATATTCGAGGTCGGCGGCGTTTTCGTCGATGCATTTTTGGAGTATGACGGCGGCGGTCTTTTGCTTTTTGTATTTCTTATAGTAGGCCGCGGCGTTATACTTGAGGTCTTTGGATTCGTCGAGTTTGATTTTTACCTTTTTGCAGTTATCGTAGTAGTCTTCGACCTCGATCTCGGGTCCGCGGACGCGGCCGAGGTGGAGGTTGGAGGTGAGAAGGTCGCCGTAGCGGCGGTAGGTCTCGGCGTTTTGGCTCTCCAAAAGTTCTTTTTCCTGCTTGGCGTTTTTCTTTTCGATACGGTCAATAACGGTGTTTATCTGACGGAGGAGGCCGCCCGAACGGAAGGCGGCGAGGTCTTTTTCGGTTTTGCTTTTATAGAAGCGGTCTACGGCGTCGGAATAGCTTTCGCATATTTCACAGTTTTCTTTTCCGCAAAGCGGCATATAGGAGAAGTCGGCGGGAGCGCCGTCTGGTCCGAAAAAGAGATACGGTTTTGCGTTTGATATTGCAGTTTCGATTTGGGTTTTGACGGGCGCGGGGTTTTGAAAGAGGGTCGCGGCGACGGCGGGAGAGACGCCTTTTACTCCGTCGACTATGTCGCGGGGGGTCAAGAAAACGTCCGTGTCGGTAAGGGACGACGGAGACTTTTTGGTTTTGCCCGTGATGGGTTGATAGATAAGGCCGGGCATAACTGCGCGGTTTCCCGAAAAGCCGTCGTCTGTCTTCAAAGCGCCGAGTATTTTGAGAGCGCCGTTTGTGAGGATTATGTTGCAGTATTTCCCCATTATCTCGATAAAGAGGCGCTTTTCCTCGCTGTCGCCGAGTTCGTTTACAGAGTCGAAGACGAGGGCGACGGTGCGCTCGAGGTCGTCTTGCGCAACGTCTTTAACTACGGCGCCGTTTAAGTGTTTGCGAAGGAGCATGCAGAAGTTGGGCGGGCTGACGGGATTATCCTTGCGCTCGTCGGTGAGGCAGAAATAGGGCGCCTCGGGAGAGACCGAGACGAAAAGGTCTTTGCCGTAGCGGAACTCCAGCGTCAGTTGGCGGTCGCCCGGCTGATATATTTTGAAGACCTTGGCGCCCGTTAGTTTTTCTTTAAGCTCGGCGCAAAGGAGCGATATGAAAATACCGTCGAATGCCAAGTTAACTCACCTCATACTTCCTGATAAGGAGCGACGTCGGCGTAGACGGTAAAGGGGACGCCGAGGTCGAAAAGAGTTTTTGAAAGGACGGACGAGAAAATGCGCTCGGTGTAGAAATGCCCCGCGTCGATGACGCTTATCCCGAGGCGCGCGGCGTCAATAAAGGCGTGGTGCTTGCAGTCGCCCGTGATCAAAAGGTCGGCGCCGGCGGCGACGGCTTCCTCCATGAGCGAAGAGCCAGAGCCCGCGACGACGGCGGCAAGAGCGGCGGTTTCTTTGGCCGCGTAAACGCGGACGGAGGGCGCCGAAAGGGCGTCTTTAATAACCAACGCAGTGCGGCGGACATCGGGAAAAGGCGGACGGCCGAGAAGTCCTTCGTAAAGTCCCGAAGGAGTTTTTGAAAAGCCTCCCGTGACGGCGACGCCTATGGCTGAGGCGAGGGTCTCGTTCATGCCGCACGGCGCCGTATCGAAATTGGTATGTAGCGAGAGGGCGGAAATATCGTTTCTGATAAGCGTTAAAAGCGCTTTGTCGCGACAGACGTCAAGGCTTTTCAGAGGGTCGAAGACGAGGGGGTGGTGAGATATGATTATATCAGCGGCTTCGGATACGGCGAATTCTGCCGCGGCGTCGGTAACGTCGAGGCAAAGGACGGCTTTTTTTATCTCGCGGTCGGAGCCCTTAAAGGAAAAGCCCGTATTGTCGAAATCGGCGGCCGACGAGAAGGGGTAAAGCTTATCGAGAGCGGCGTATAATTCACTTATTTTCATCTTTTACCTCCAGAAAGGCTTTATAGGAGTCGCGGGCGGCTTTTAGCTGTTTTACGGCGCTTGTGACGTCTCCCGCGGCGTTTTTAAGGTTAAGAAGCGACTTCTCCGCGGAGTGAAGACGTTTTGTTATATAGTCACGTGCGGCGGGGTCGCCGGGGTTAAGTTTGCCCGTGTAAATATCGGTTTGACAGGGCTTATCGGTGAAAACGGCTTCGACGATCACACAGTATTTGCCGTTTTCGAATAAGACGGTCTCACCTTTTATATCGTATCCGAGGCGATCGAGTGCGGCGCGCAGGTCTTCGGGCTTTGACATCGGTTGCAAAATAAGCTGTTTGTCCGCAAGAAAACGGCGGTTTTCGGACGAGAGTATTTCGGCTATGAGTTCGCCGCCCATGCCCGCAATGACTACCGTATCGCAGGCTGAAAGGACGTTTTCGGGAAGGTCAAGGCCGTTTGCGAGGTAAAAGGAGGTCTTTTGAAGAAGGCCCAAAGAGGCGGCTTTGTTTTTTGCCTTTTCGAGCGGGAGGGGGTTTATATCGGTCAATACGGCGCTTTGTATCTTCCCAGTTTGCAACAGAAAGCACGGAAGCTTTCCGTGGTCGCTTCCGACGTCTATAAGCCTTTCGCCCGAGACGAGCGCGGCGATTGCCGAAAGTCTTTTACCGAGTGTGACAGTTTTCATCTTCAAAAAAAGTAGCCGCTTCGCACCCGAAGCGGCCTTTTCTTTACTTTTTGGATGCAAGGAAGGCGTTTATCTTGGCTATGAGCTCGTCGGCGTCGACGCCGTGGACGGCGCAGGCCTGTTCGACGGTCTCGCCTCTCGAGCAGGGGCAGCCGAGGCAATGCATTCCTATTTCATAAAAGAATTCGGCGGTATCGGGGTCTATTTCGAGAACTTCGGAAATTATCGTATCTTTCGTTACCATTTTTATTTATCTCCTTTTCAATTTCTTTCTTTTAAGACTTTTTCGACTTCTTCGAGGTCTTCGGGGGTGTTGACGCCCATGATCTCGGTCTCGTCGGTTATGGTGTAGGTGGCGATTTTGCCGCCGCGGGCCATTATCAGCTTGGGGACGTCGGTAAGATAATACTCGCCCTGCGCGTTATTGTTTTTGAGGTCGCCGAGACTGTCAAAGAGGATTTTACTGTTAAAAACGTAGATACCAGCGTTATACTCGCGTATCTTATCCTGCTCTTCATTGCAGTCTTTCTGCTCGACGACGTCCTTGAAGTTTCCGTTTTCGTCTCTTATGATGCGTCCGAAGGCGATGCGGCGGTCTATCTTGGCGGTGAGGACGGTGCAGTCGGCGCCCGTTTCGTTATGGATGCGCTCCATTTCGGTAAAGGTCTTTCTTTTGAAAAGGGGCATATCGCCGTAGCAGACGAGGACTGGGCCGTCGTAGTCGCTGAAGAAGCTTCTGGCGCAGTTGACGGCGTGGCCGGTGCCGAGCTGTTCCTCTTGTACGGCAAACGTGTATTCGCCCTTTATGTTGGCTATGACGTATTCCTTTTTGTAGCCGACGACTATAACTATGTCTTTTTCGGGGATAAAGGAAAGAGTGTCGAGCATATAGCGGATAAGGGGCTTGCCGTTTGCTTCGCGCATTACTTTAGGCTGCATGAAGTTTTCGGAGTGGAGCCTTTTACCCTTGCCCGCGCCGAGAACGATTGCTTTCAATTTTAACATCTCCGATTTGTTTTTTATTATTATAACACAGTAAAAATAATTTTTCAATAGATTTAATGATATGTCGCCAAGGCGACATAAAGTTTGCACGTTCTCGGGGGACCCCGAAAACAGCGAGGCTTCCTCGAGCCGTTTTTGGGGAAAGGAGGAGCAAGGGAGCGGGCGGATGGCGCTTTTTTGAATAAAAAAGCGTCGGAGCAAAGCGGACTTTGCTCCGACGTGGTGCGGGTAACAGGACTTGAACCTGCACGGTTTTCCAACGGATCCTAAGTCCGTCGCGTCTGCCAGTTCCGCCATACCCGCATTAAATACAAAACCCTGTAATGATACAGGGTTTTTTCGGCTTATTTCGCGGCCTGCTTTTTCGCGAGAGCGCTCTTTTTTCTCGCCGCGGTGTTCTTTTTGATAAGACCCTTGGTGGCGGCCCTGTCTATCGTTTTGACGGCCTCGAGATATTTCGCGTCGGTCTCCTCACCGTTCTTTTTGGCGGTCTCGAAATTCTTGACAGCGTTCTTGAGAGCGGTTTTCTTGGCCTTGTTGGAAGCGGTCTCGTCGGCGGTGACGAGGACTCTCTTTTTGGCCGACTTAATATTTGCCATATCGGCACCTCCTTATCAGAGTTTTTTAACTGTCAAACATTATAACTTTTTTTTATATAAAAAGCAAGAGTTTTTTATCAATTTGCCGACCGAATTTCATTTTTCTCTCCTCATTATGCGCGATTTGCGATTCTTTCAGATAAAAAAGCCGATTTTTTTGAAAAACA
Organism: Clostridiales bacterium; assembly: GCA_016281405.1. GTDB lineage: Bacteria > Bacillota > Clostridia > Oscillospirales > RGIG5299 > RGIG5299. The sequence continues at coordinate 13,681 of JAEEIO010000028.1, forward strand.
ATTGCAATCCGATGTGAAATGTTGTATAATCAAATCAGCATTATACTAATATATTGAAAGGATTGAAAGTATGAAAAAGGCATTGTCTGTCATTCTTTCCTGCCTGCTTCTGGTCTCGGTCATAGCCGGATTGGCCGCCTGCACGCAGGAGGACCCGGGTGAAAAACCCACCCGCCCCGAGGGTTATTATCCCAACATAACCCTGAGCCTTTCCAACCTGACCTACGTGCAGTATATTCCTCTGCTCGAAGCCAAGGGCTGGACGCTCATCAACAACCCCATTATGGACCTTTACAAGAAAGAACTCGGAATCAAGTTCAAGCTTGACATCGACGTTCAGGACATCGGCGTTTATTTCGATAAACTCGCAGCCCGTCTCGCCACCGGCGAGATGTCCGATATTTCCTGCCTCGGCGACTACTATTTCGGTATCCCGAACTTAAAGACCGCCGAGCAGAACGGCCTCCTTTGCGACCTCACTCCCTATATGGACGGAACCGACGAAGTCCAGATCAGCGATCTCGCCCATGAGATATGGGATGAAGCGGGTGCCGACGTCTTCTATCCCGGCACCTTTAACGGCAGGATCAAGACTCTCCCGTGGGTCACCGATTCCCGCGGCGGCGCCTACAGCTTCCTCTATTTCCGTAAGGACTGGCTCGACGAAGTCAATATGAACCTCCCGACCACCGTCGACGAACTGACCGAAGTCATGCGCGCCTTCAAGAACAGCGGCGAAGGCCGTTACGGCATGGTCGTATGTTCCAACGGTATGTATGCCGGTGAAAACCACTGCAGCGTCTTTGATATGTACGGCGCCTATCCCTTCGAGTGGCTCGAAGGCGAAGACGGCAAACTCTATTTCGGCGCCACCGATACCAACGCCATGAAGGGCGCTCTCAAGACTCTTCAGAGCTGGTATGCCGAAGGCCTTATAAACTGCGACGAAGATAACGACATCGACGTCATAGGCGGTCTCCACTATATGAGCAACGAGTTCGTGCAGGGTAAAGCGGGCGTCTTCTGCGGAAGCACCTCCATGGGCTTCATCTCCAACACCATCAAGAAGAACCGCGACGCCGAGATAGTCACCACTCCTCTCTTCGCAGCCGACGGCGGCTCCGTAAAAATTGCCGCCAGCAACAACGCCTTCATATTCTACGCGGTCGGCAAGGACTGCAAATATCCCGAAGCGGCCATAAAGCTTTGGAATATGTATACCGAGATCCATCAGGACGAAGACTATATCGAATACTTCTCGCCCAGCACCTATGAGAACGACAAGGGTGAAATAGTCGAAGACTACGCCCCCGAACAGTTCTCTCCCTTCCGCTGCGGCGCCAAGACCGATATCGAGAAGAGCAAGGCCTTCCTCGAAGACATTCTTGCCAAGAATACCACCGACTTCACCGCCGCTCAGATGAAGACCTACGAGAAATACTGGGAAGCCGTCGAAAACACCACCTATAAGAACTACTGGACTCTCCAGCAGTATAAAGAAGGCGGCGTTCTCAGTCAGTATTACGACTTACTCGAAAACGCCGAATTCGTAAGAAGCAAGTTCTTCGGCACCAACACCCCGGCGATGGACAAATACGTCACCGAAATCGAGCCCAACCTCGTAATAGCGGCCATTGAGATAATCAAGGGCCACGAGACGGTCGATTACTGGGACACCGCGGTTGACTCCTGGCTTGCCATGGGCGGCCGTGAGATCACCGACGAAGTCAACGCCTGGTGGGACAGCATCAACGGCAGATAATTCCGCTTATAACAATAACGGTCCGCAAGGACCGTTATTGTTTTGTATTGACACGAGCCGCAAATAAAATTATAATATATATAAGAACATTTTAAGAAAGGAAAAAAAGATGAAAAAACTGCTATCGGTCTTTCTTGCGGCTTTGCTCGTGTTCGGCGTAGTTTTCACGCTCACCTCGTGCGGCGAAGATCCCGGCGTCGAGCCGACCCGTAAGGAAGGCTACTACCCCAACATCACCCTTACTCTTTCCAACCTGTCCTACGTTCAGTATACCCCCACTCTTCAGGCCATGGGCTGGACGATAATCGACAACCCTGTATATGACCTCATCAAAAAAGAACTCGGCATCAGGTTCAAACTCGATATCGACGTCGAGGACATAGAGGTCTATTTCGATAAGCTTTCGGCCGGCATAGCCGCCGGCAATCTTGCCGACATCGCCTGCCTCGGCGACGACGTATTCGGCATCCCGAACCTCAAGGAATGCGAGAAAAACGGCCTTCTTGCCGACCTCACTCCTTATTACGACGGCACCGCCGACGTCACCTTCACCGACGAAGTGTTCGAGCACTTCGAAAGAGGCGGCGAGGACGTCTTCTACCCCGGCACCTTCGACGGCAAGATAAAGACTATTCCGTGGCTTACGGATTCCTTAGGCTCCACCTACGGTTTTCTCTATTTCCGCGAAGACTGGCTTGACGAAGCCAATATGTCTGTCCCGACCACTCTTGACGAACTCACCGACGTCATGCGCGCTTTCAAGAACAGAGGCGACGGCTGCTACGGACTCGTAATGGGCACCGGCTTTATGGCGTCCGGCGAAAACCACTGCGGCGTGTGGGATATGTTCCGCGCCTACCCCTTCGAGTGGCTCGAAAACGATAAAGGCGAGCTCTATCTCGGCGCCACCGACCTCGGCCCGATGAAAGCGGCCTTGCAGACTTTGCAGAGCTGGTATAACGAAGGGCTCATAAACAGCTCCGAGGATAACGATATCGACGTTATCGGCGGCCTCCACTATTACAGCGCCGAATTCTGGAACGGTAAAGCGGGCGTCTTCTCCGGCTCCACCTCGATGGGCTTCATCTCCAACACCATAAAGAAGAACCCCGACGCCAAGATAGTCACCACTCCTCTCTTCGCTGTCGACGGCGGCACCGTCGGCATAGCGGCCGAAAACAACGCCTTTATTTTCTACGGCGTAAACGCGAAATGCAAATACCCCGAGGCGGCCGTAAAGCTTTATAACTACTACTTCGACATAAACGGCGATTCGGATTACATCGAATATTTCACCCCTCCCGTCTATAAGGACGATAAGGGCGAAGACACCGAGGGCTGGGCTCCGATACAGTTCTATCCCTTGAGGACCTATTTCTTCACCGACGTCGACGCGGCAAAGGCTCAGCTCGAGGACTACAGAACGGGCAACGTCGATCACTTCACCGAAGCCCAAAAAAAAGCCTACGAGAAGTATCTCGAAGCCGTCGAGAACACCACCTACAAGAACTACTGGACGGTCCAGCAGTATAAAGAAGGCGGCGTTTTGGATCAGTATTACGATCTAATCGAGACCGCCGAATTCGTAAGGACGAAGTTCTTCACCGGCCAAACTCCCGCGATGGAACAATACGGCAGGGAACTGGAACCCAACCTTATAAATGCCGCAATTGATATAATCAAGGGAAAACAGACGGTCGACTACTGGGATACCGCGGTCGACGCCTGGTTTGACGGCGGCGGCAGAGAGATTACCGCCGAAGTCAACGAGTGGTGGCAGAGCGTCAAAGGCAAATAATTACACCTATAAAAATAACGGCCTTCGGGCCGTTATTTTTTTGTTGACACGCTACTTTTAAATTATTATAATATATATAAGAATATTTTTAGAAAGGAAAAAACGATGAAAAAACTGCTTTCGGTTTTCCTCGCGGCGCTTCTCGTCTTCGGCGTGGTCTTCACACTTGTTTCCTGCGGACCCTCCGAGCCCGACGTCGAGCCCACCCGTAAGGAAGGCTACTACCCCAACATCACCCTTACTCTTTCCAACCTGTCCTACGTTCAGTATACTCCCACTCTTCAGGCCATGGGCTGGACGATAGTCGACAATCCGATGTATGACCTCATCAAAAAAGAGCTCGGCATCAAGTTCAAACTCGATATCGACGTCGAGGACATAGGAGTCTATTTCGATAAGCTTTCGGCGGGCATCGCCGCCGGCAAGCTTGCCGACATCGCCTGCCTCGGCGACGCCATTTACGGCATCCCGAATCTCAAAGAGTGCGAGAAAAACGGTCTTCTTGCCGACCTCACACCCTATTACGACGGCACAGCAGACGTCACCTTCACCGACGAAGTGTTCGAGCACTTCGAAAGAGGCGGCGAGGACGTCTTCTATCCCGGCACCTTCGACGGCAAGATAAAGACCATCCCGTGGCTGACCGACTCCTTGAGCCAGACCTACGGCTTCCTCTATTTCCGCGAAGACTGGCTCGAGGACGCGGCCCTTACCGTCCCGACCACTCTTGACGAACTCACCGAAGTAATGCGCGCCTTCAAAAACAGAGGCGACGGCTGCTACGGACTCGTTATCGGCACGGGCTTTATGAACCCCGGCGGCAACCACTGCGGCGTGTGGGATATGTTCCGCGCCTATCCCTTCGAGTGGCTCGAAAACGATAAAGGCGAACTCTATCTCGGCGCCACCGACCTCGGCCCGATGAAAGCGGCTTTACAGACCTTCCAGAACTGGTATGCCGAAGGCCTCATCAACAGCGATGAGGAAAACGACATCGACGTCATAGGCGGCCTCCACTATTACAGCGCCGAATTCTGGAACGGCAAAGCGGGCGTTTTCTCCGGCGCCACCTCGATGGGCTTCATCTCCAACACCATAAAGAAGAACCCCAACGCCAAG
>JAEEIO010000029.1 GCA_016281405.1 Clostridiales bacterium
AAGGCGTCGTCACTGTTGACTATAAGCGTAAGCGCCGCCGTCTGGTATTTTCCGTTTTTCTTTTTTACGCCGCTTTCCGCAAGAAGCTCGTCCGCGAGATCCGGCATATAAACGGAAGACGGAAGATCGAAGCCCGAGAGCCTTCCGAATGCAGGGTTGACGGGCTGCCAGACGAACTCGGCGAATTCGCCGTTTTCGCCATCCTCGAGCGCCGCTCTGTCAAGAAACAGATTAAACGCCTTCCTGACTTTTGCGCTTGCGAAAAACGTGTTTCTTACGTTGAAACCGATGAAAATAAAATAGTCGGTTGCATAGGAGGCGATCTCGTAATTTCCTTTGAAAGCGGTATCGTTTTTACTGTTGTCAAGCGCTACGGCGCATACCGACTTTTTATTGAAGGCGTATACGGGCGAGGTCACGTTTTTATAGGGGTAAAGACCTATCTTTTCCGTATGTCCGCTTTCTTTGCCGCGGTAAATCAGAAAATCTCCGTCCTCAACGCTTTCAAAGCGGTATTCTCCTGTGCCGTAGGTTTTGCCGTCGACACGCTTGACGACCGGTATATCTAAAAGACACAGGTTATACTCGGGATTGTCGGTAAAGGTTACTATGACGTCATCGCCGTCAGCCTTGAAAGACGAAATATGCTTGAATCTGTTTTCGTAAATCTTGCATTTCTTGGCAAATCCGTAAGAGGCGACTACGTCAGCCGCCTTAAGCGGCGAGCCGTCGGAAAAATCAAGCGCCTCAAGCGTAATAATCACGCTGTTGCCCTTGATCTCGTAGCTATTGGCGAGACGCGGCTCGGGCGAGCCGTCTCTGTCGAGCGCGAAAAGTCCTTCAAAGACGAGAGGAAAAAGCTGATTATCGTAAACGCTCGTCGAAACGAAGGGGTCGAATTTAAAGCCGCCGTCGTAGATAAGGCTGAATACCTTTTCGGGCTCTTGTATCGCGGAGGAAGTCGAGTCCGAAGACGCGCCGCCGCCCGCTTCTTCGGCGCAGCCGCAGAGGCAGGAAAGAGACAGTATCGCCGCCAGAATAACGGCCGTAAATCGTTTTATTACCAGCATAATAATATTTTATCATATAAGATTATATTATGCAATATCACATTTCAAAAAATCTTTTTTTACCTTTCTTCGCCAGTGCGACGTCGTCGGTCTCGTAGTCGACGAGTATCAGGTCGCTTCCCGCCTTTTCAATGTCCTCGAAGGGGATCGCGATGTCCTCTTTCCTAAAGAAAAAGCCGCCCGAATTCACCCCGGGGACTATTATCGACTTTACACGACCGTCGGTCATGTCGATCTCTATGTCCGAAACGCCGCCGAGTCTCGCGCCGTCGCGGACGTTCACGACCTCTTTGTTTTTAAGCTCCGTGACACGCCAGATCATAAAAAACACCTCATAAAAGTATATGAGGCGTTTTATGTCTTCTTTCTGTATTTTTCTGCTTCGGCCGCAAGCGACGACTTTTCGTTTTTAAGCTTTCCCCCGGCGCATAATCTGACAAGTCGGTCGGATACCTCGCCTATCTCTTTTCCCGTAAATCCGAGGTTTTTAATTTCTCCTCCCGTTAGCGCAAGCTCAGACCTTGCAAAACAACGTTTTTCGCGTTCGAACCGATCGACCGTGTGCGAAAGGTTATAATCGGAAAAAGCTTCTTCCTTGAATGCCGCAAGCGATTTCACTTTGTCTCTTCCGTTGCCGACAAGCAATTCGGCGGCGCCGTCCTCGTCAAACGACTTTATTGCGTTATCTGCTATAAACGCCGACGTCTCTGCGACGTCTTTTCCGAGCGCCATCGACGATAAACAGCCGTAAGTAGCCTCTTTCGGCGTATCTGCAAACAGAGCCGCAAAATAAAAGTCTTTACGCGAAAAGCTGACGCCGCCAAGAGACTTTACGGTATCGCCGAACACATAGCCGTCAAAGGCTTTCGACACTATCTCAACGTATTCGGGCGGCATAAAAGAGAAGCGCGACATTTTTATTATTTCAGCGCCTATCCGCTCTTTGGAAACGAGCCTCAGACGCTCCTTTTCGGCCTTCATAGCCGAAATAGTTCCTGCCTCGATATCAAACCCTAACGCTTGTGAAAACCTGATGGCGCGTATTATCCTCAAAGCGTCTTCCGAAAAGCGCTTTTCGGGATTTCCCACAGCCCTTATAACTCGCTTATCAAGGTCTTCAAGCCCGCCGTGATAGTCTATAACTTCACCGCCCGGCCCCGCCGCCATGGCGTTTACGGTGAAGTCTCTTCTTGAAAGGTCTTCCGCTAAGGATTTCCCGAACGTAACGCTTTCGGGATGCCTTCCGTCGCCGTATACTCCGTCGCTTCTGAAGGTCGTTATTTCATATCCCTTTTCATTGTAAAAAAGCGTGACTGTGCCGTATTTTTCGCCCGTTAATAAAACGTTTTCTTCGCCGAAAATGGACGCCGTCTCGGACGGCAGTGCGTCCGAGCATATATCAAAGTCAACGACGTCGCGTCCGAGCAGAGAATCCCTAACCGCGCCGCCGACGAGGTATGCTTTTTTACCGTTTTTATAAAACTCCGAAAGAATTTTCTTAACGTCGCGGGTCATGCTTATCTTCATAACGTCACCGCCTGTAAAAAATATACCATAATTTGCGGATAAGGTCAACACGACCTTGATTTTTTCTTTGAAAAAGTGTATAATAATATCGGTGATTGATTTGAAAACCGTTCCCGTTATCGTATCGTCCGAAATAAGCGATCCCATAAGGGAAAACCTTGAAAAGCGCGATTTCAAGCCGCTTTACAGCTGTAAAGTTTATGAGCTTGACAATAATGTTTCGTTTCATCCCGATCTACAGATAAAACGCCTCAATGGTAAATATCTCGTCGCCGACAACTGCTTTGATTATTACAATGAATTCTTCGGTATTCTCGACGTTAAAACTCCGCTTATCAATGCCGGACTGCCGGTTGTTTCGCCGTATCCTTCCGATTGCCTTCTTAACGTCGAGACCTTCGGCAATAATCTCGTCATCGGCGCTAAATCGCCCCGTATTTCCGCTTACGAAACCTATAAACATGTCGCTGTAAAGCAAGGCTACGTAGGATGCTCCGTCCTGAAACTTTGCGAAAAAGCCGCTGTAACCGAAGACGTCGGCATTGCCCGCGCTCTGTCGGAAATCGGCGTCGACGTCCTTCTTCTGGAACGCGGCCCCGTCTTTCTGCCCGGCGCGTCTTACGGCTTTATAGGCGGCGCTGGATTTGTCTTCAATAAAAACGCCTACTTTTTTGGTAATATCGAATATCATCCGCAGTTTGACGTCATTGCAGCGTTCTTATCAAAGCATCGAATTAAATATTTTTCACTTTCTTCCGAAAAACTCACCGATTACGGTAAAGCCGTCCCGCTTTTTTGACGGTTTTTATCAAAAACCCTTTTCCGTGAATATACTGTTATCAGTTCACGGGAGGCGGTAAAATGATTTATAACGTCAAGCGTAAGCCCGATAAGCGCTCGCGCCGAAGAAAAAAGCTGCTTTTGTTTCTTTTACTTGTTTCGCTATTTTTATTGCCTTTTCATTTTTATTCGAATATTCGCCCGCTTGTAAGCTCAATAGCCGAATCCCGCGTTGAATCGGTCGTCATGAAAGCTATAAACGACGCCGCCGTAAAAGTAATTACGGAAAACGCCGTCGGATACGACAGTATGGTCGCAATCGAGCGGGGAACCGACGGCAAAGTCGTTTCCGTCACCGCCGACTCGACGGCTATGAACCTTTTGAAGTCTTTACTCATTAACGAGATCGTCGACAACGTCGCCGTCTACGGCACGGGTTCCGTAAAGATACCCGTAGGCAGTATTATTATGCCGACGCTCTTTTCGGGACACGGCCCCGAAATAGCTTTCGACCTCATGCCGGTCGGCTCCGTCCTTGCAGACTTTGAAAACGAATTCGACTCGGCGGGCATAAATCAGACCCGCCACCGCATAAACGTCAAACTCACCGTCGCCGCGGGCGTCTATCTTCCGGGCTACACCACCGAGACCACCATCGAAACACGCATAATAATAGCCGAATCGGTAATTGTCGGCGCCGTGCCGGAAAGCTTCGTCTATATCGACAACAGCAAAACGACGACCGAAAAAGACGGTTTAATAGTCAACGAAAACTGAAAAACGGGGTAGTAAAATGGACGAGATCAAAAAACTTCACGACCTTACAGCCGAACTGAAATATCATTCGGAGCGTTACTACGTCCTCGACGACCCCGTTATAAGCGACTACGAGTATGACATGAAGCTCCGCGAATTAGTCGAACTTGAAAAGCGCTATCCCGACGAAAAAGAACCCGACTCTCCCACCGTCCGCGTCGGAGGCGGCGTGCTTTCCGCATTTGAGACGGGCCGTCACGAAGTGCCTCTCGAAAGCCTTCAGGACGCCTTTTCCTACGACGAGATTTCCGATTTCGACGAGCGCGTAAAAAAGGCCGCTGGCGCTCCCGAATACGTCCTCGAACTCAAAATCGACGGTCTTTCCGTCGCGCTCGAATATAAAAACGGTCTCTTTGTCCGCGGCCTCACAAGAGGCGACGGCATAACGGGTGAAAACGTCACCGAAAACCTGAAAACGATACGCGACATCCCTTTGAAACTCGCCGAGCCCGTCGATATAATCGTTCGCGGCGAGGTCTATATGCCGCGCGCCGTCTGGAAAAAGCTTAACGAAAAACGCGCCGAAGCAGGGGAGACCGCCTTCGCAAATCCGCGTAACGCCGCGGCGGGCTCGCTCCGACAGCTCGACTCCTCCGTCACCGCCTCGCGCCGTCTTTCGATATTCGTTTTCAATCTTCAAAAGAGCGGCAAGGCTTTCAAAACACACTCCGAAACGCTCGACTGGATGAAATCCCTCGGCTTCAAGGTCTCGCCCTACTATATCAAGGCGACGACGGTCGCCGAAATCGAAGAGATAATAGATAAATTCGGCGCCATGCGCGATTCGCTTCCGTTCGATATCGACGGCGCCGTAATAAAAGTAAACGACCTCGATCTTCGCAAAGCGCTCGGTAGCACCTCCAAAACGCCCCGTTGGGCGCTTGCATACAAATATCCTCCCGAGGTCAAGAAAACGCTGCTGAAAGACATTTTAGTCAACGTCGGCCGCACGGGCGTGCTGACGCCTATCGCCGTTTTGGAGCCCGTTTTCCTCGCCGGGAGCACAGTTTCGAAAGCCAC
>JAEEIO010000030.1 GCA_016281405.1 Clostridiales bacterium
CCTCTACGCCTCGGGCGTCATCTACCCGCTTGACGAGGATGCCGTGGCTTTCTACGCCGGCGGCGTGGGAAACGGCTTCAAAGCGAACAAAATAGGCGCCGTCGAGCAGGGACGCGGCACAAATCCGTTTGTGGATATGAAAAAGAAAAATCCCGATTTTGAGATGATCCCCGTCGCCCTCACATTTACCGCGACGGGCGAGCCTCCCGTATTGAGCGCGACGGCGGCCACCTTCCGTCAGTACGTAGCCAGCAAGGAGTGCAAATACCCCGCCGTCCCCGTCCTCCTTATGAATATGTTCTGCGAGATAGAGCGTGAAGGCCTCAAAGATCCCGTAATACAGGAAGAATATATGTACAGCGACGACTATTCGCGCCACTACTACAATTTCGCTCCCTGCATAACCCAGACCGTCTCCAACTCCCGCTTCGAGACGACAAAGCGTATCTGCGAGGCGCTCGAAACGGGCGACACATCCGGTCTTAGCCTCGGTCAGGATATGCAGTTATACAATTCTATAAAAGATTATCTCGACAACGGCAACGTAGAAGGCCTCGGCTGGTCGAACGAGAGGACCTACTCGCCGAACGGCTCGATGAAGCAGTATATCGACCACCCCGTCGACGAGATAAGAAATCTCTATCAGGGCGCCGAGACGACCTATATGCTCGCGCACGAAGGCGAACTCACAAGCGCCCTCACAGTAGCGATGATGCTTATAGTTTCGGGTCAGGAGGACTTAAACACCTTTGATAACGCCGTCGCCGAATGGTACGCCCTCGGCGGCCAGACGATCACCGACGAAGTCAACGAGTGGTACGACGGCGTTTTGGGGAAATAAAGAAAGGAAAGGGAAAAATGAAAAAACTTATTTCGGTATTTCTTGCTTTTGCGATGCTTCTCGGCCTCGTCGCGGCCCTTTCGGCCTGCGGCGGCGAAGAGGACGTCGTCTCCGAAATAATAGACGGCCGCTTCGAGCCGCCCATAAGGATAACCTGGGCTTACCCCTTTATCGGCTCGGGGCAGGAGACCATAGACGCCCACCGCGACAAGAACGGCAATCCCGACTGGACGAACGGCGACACCTCCTGGACCCGCTACGCGAGAGACCACTACGGGATAAAAATGACGCTCGAGTGGGAGGTCAACGAGGCGGGAGCCTTTATGCAAAGGCTCAATAATCAGATATTTTTGGGCGAAATCCCCGATTTTCTAAATGTCCTCTACGGCGACTACGCCGCGGACTATATCAAAAAGCTCTATATGCAGGAGCTCATCACCGACATAGGCGACGAGATAGAAGAGTATGCCTGCAAGGCCTATAAGGACACTATGAACTACGTCGGCGACCAGGTCTTCTACGCGGCCACCTACGGCGGTAAGATCTACGCCCTGCCGCACATAGTCGTCGGCAACTCGATGAACACCGTCTACTGGATACGCTCCGACTGGCTCGACAACGTCGGAAAGAGCGTCCCGACCAATTACGACGAGTTTATAGACGTCTTGAAGGCCTTTGCAAATCAGGACCCCGACATGAACGGCGTCAGGGACACCTACGGCCTTGCCATAAACCTTTTGGACGGCGGCGCCAACTCGATAATGTATTTCAATATGTTCGACGCCTTCCCGGGCCATTGGGTCGAAAACAAATCCACGGGCAAACTCGAGTTCGGCACCGTTCAGCCCGAGATGAAGACCGCCCTCGGCGTCCTTCGCGAGCTTTACGCCGCGGGATGCGTCTACTCCTTAGACGAGGACGCTCTCGCCCTCACCGGCGGCTGCTACGTCGGCATAACGAGCAACAAGGCGGGCGTTATGGAGGGAACCAACAACTACGTAAACGCCTTCAAGGATCTCAAAAAGCAAAATCCCGACGTCGATTTTGTCCCCGTCACCGTAATGTCCGCGACGGGCGGCCCGCTTCGCCGTTCGGCTTCCACCAACACCTTCCGTCAATACGTCGTCAGCAAGGAGTGCAAATATCCCGCCGTCGCCGTGATACTTATGAATATGTATTGCGACCTGTCGCCGATCGTCGCCGAGGATATGGATATGCAGGAGGAGTTCATGTACAGCGCCGACGCCAGATACCATTTCTATAATCTCGCTCCCTGCATAACCCAGCTTTACGTCGAGGGCCCGACCCTCGCCGACCGCGTGACCGACGCGCTTATTACGGGCAATACGGACGGACTGTATCAGAGCGACCTGCAGGTCTATAACGGCGTCGTGAACTATCTTGAAACGGGCAACGTCGACAGCTGGTATTACGAGAGGATGTACGGTATAGGCGGCGCCGTTTTAAAGGTTCAGCAGGCGGACGAAAACGTCGAGCTTGTGAGGACGCTCTATCAGGGCGCCTCTACCGACGGTATGCTCGAACACGGCGGCGAGTTAAACGGTCTTTTGACCCAGACCTTCTTCGACATAGTATCCGGCGCGGCCGAACTCGACACCTTCGACACCATGGTCGAACAGTGGTATGACGGCGGCGGCAGACGAATTACCGACGAAGTCAACGAGTGGTATGATATGATGAACGGCAGATAACGGAATAAAATAAAAAAAGGCAGGTAAAACCTGCCTTTTTTGTTTTAATTACACGCCCGAATATGCCGAAAAGCCGCAGTCGATTGGCAAAACGACGCCCGTGACGGCCGACGCCGCCTCGTCGTCGCAAAGAAAGAGGGTGGCGCCCAAGAGCTCGGAGGCGTCGACGAAACGACCCATCGGCGTTCCCGAAAGGATTTTTGCGCTTCTTGCCGTCGGCGTGCCGTCGTCGTTGAAAAGAAGCTTTTTGTTTTGCGCCGAAACGAGAAAGCCCGGGGCGATGGCGTTGCAGCGGACGCCCGTTCCCGCGAAGTGAGTGGCGAGCCACGCGGTGAAGTTGGATATGCCCGCCTTTGCCGCCGAGTAGGCGGGTATTTTGGTTAGCGGGATATAGGCGTTCATCGACGAGATGTTTAAAATACACCCCGATTTCTTTTCCACCATATCTTTCGCGAAAGCCTGGGTGGCAAGAAGCGTCCCCTGAAAGTTGAGTCTGAAGACGAAATCGACGCCGTCGGGGTCGAGGTCGAAAAACGACTTGCCGCCCTCTTTGGCCTCGTGCTGATATTCGTTGTCGGTGGTGGCACGCGGGTTATTGCCGCCCGCGCCGTTTACGAGAACGTCGCAGGGCCCGAAATCGGCAAGAACCGCCTTATGCGCCTCTTCGAGCGAGGCGGGATCGAGGACGTTCGCCTTATATCCTTCGCATATAAGCCCTTCGGACTTTAACTCCGAGGCGAGCTTTTTTACCGCCTCTTCGTTGAGGTCGAGAGCGGCGACAACGGCGCCCGACTTTGCGAAGGCTCTTGCCATGGCGCCGCAGATAAGTCCGCCCGCGCCCGTTATAACGACGACCTTGCCGCCGTAATTAATATTCAAAGGAAGTTTAATCATATCGTTTTCTCCTCACTTTTTGTCAAACTTGTCGAGGCTGTCCCACACGCCGAGCATATAGGCGATGCCAAGGGCTCTGTCGTAAAGCCCGTAGCCGGGACGTACGCGGCCGGGGCCCTCGTCCCAGAGATGTCTGCCGTGGTCGGGACGGATATAGCCGTCGTAGCCGTTGTCGTGAAGGGCTTTAAGTATTTCAAGTATTCCCGTATCGCCGTCGCGGTCGCGGTGGCTCGCCTCCGAGAAGTCGCCGTTTGCGTAGTGCTTTACGTTTCGTATGTGTGCGAAGGCTATGCGGTCAGCGTGTTTCCTCGCTATGTCGGCGACGTTGTTTTCGGGGTTGGCGTTAAGGCTTCCCGAGCAGAGGGTGAGGCAGTTATATTCGTCGTCGACCGTCATCAAAAAGCGGTCGATGCTCTTCTCGTCGACGAGGAGGCGGGGGAGACCGAAGATGTCCCACGGCGGATCGTCGGTGTGAATAGCCATTTTGACGCCGCGCTCGCGGCAGACGGGCATAAGCGCCTCGAGAAAATACCTGAGATTGCTCCAAAGCTTTTCGCGGTCGACGCCCTCGTAGGCTTTGAAAAGCTCGTCGAGCCTCCCCATCCTCTCGGGCTCCCAGCCCGGGAAGGACATGCCGTATTTCTCGGTAAAACCGAGAATATAGTCGGCCATCGCCCTGTAGTCGCTCTTTATCTTGTCCTTTTCATAGTAAAGCGCCGTCGAGCCGTCTCCGAGCGGATGGAAAAGGTCGGTGCGCGTCCAGTCGAAAACGGGCATAAAGTTGTAGCAGATGACTTTGACGCCGTATTCCGAGAGGTTTTTAATCGTCGTTATGTAGTTTTCGATATATTTATCGCGTGACGGCAATCCTATCTTGATATCGTCGTGGACGTTTACCGACTCGACGACGTCGTTGTTGAAACCGTATTCGTCGAGGCTCTTTTTGACCGCGGCAATCTCGTCCTTTTCCCATATTTCGCCCGGCATTTTGCGGTGGAGCGCCCATACTATGCCGTCGACCCCGGGGATTTGCTTAATATCGGAGAGTTTAATTCGGTCATTTCCTTCGCCGTACCAGCGAAAAGTCATTTTCATAGCCATAACGGTTTTTCCTCGCTTTCAGTCTTTCGGGACGTCGGCCTTGGGCGAGTGGCCCAGGACGTTCTTATAGTGGCGGTA
>JAEEIO010000031.1 GCA_016281405.1 Clostridiales bacterium
AAATCCTCTCAAATACCTCAAGTAAAACAAGGCCCGTCCGAACGGACGGGCTTTTGATAATGAAAGGAAATCGATATGGAAAAGTTATTGAAACGCGTCGCCGTTTTGCTTCTGGCGCTCTTACTGCTTGCCGCCACGGCGTGCGACGCCATCGGGAACGAGAGCGTCCTCCCCTCCTCCGACGCGCCGTCCGGCGCGTCCTCCGACGTCAATTCGGGGAACGGGTCGAGCGTCGATCCGCCCGAGCCGACCGACGCCGAAAAGCTGGGGCTTAAAAAGACGGTCTTCACCGCCGCGCCCGAATTCCTGAATTTCGACGTTTCGGAATATAAACAGACCGACGTAAACGGCGTCTATACCCTCTACGCGTCCGACCGCGAGTCGGCGTCGGGATATCCGATAGTCCGCGGCGACTATATGCTTGCCATAGAGTATCTTGACGACGGCGCCATGACCGTGACGGTCGTAAGGCTCTCCGACGCCTTCGTCCTCGCCGCCTACTACTACGACGGCTACCGCGCCGTCGCCTTCGCGGGAGACGACGCCTTCTCCGTCCTCGACCCCTCGCGTCTCATGGTCGAAATAAACGGCATTTCGGGCGGCGAGCCCGTGGTCTACGGCCCCTATCTCGAGGGCGCGTCCGGCATAACCTTCATGGCGGGCGACGGCAAATACCTCGCTCACATAATGGAAAACAGCGACGAAATAACCGTAAGAGAGCTTGAAACGGAGGTGTCGGTGACGACCAAGCTGCCCGGCTCGTCTCTCGCCTTCCTCGGCGTAAACGGCAACGTCGCCGAAATCGAGGTCTTCGACAGCGGCAAAGAGGGCGTTATTTTCTTCGACGTGACGAAAAACGTCTACGTCGAAGACACGACGGCCCGCGATTATATCCCCTCGGGAACGGGCTTCCACATAAAGAAGGCCCCTTACGACAGTTATCATATCCGTCCCAACGAGGACGGCGGCTTATCGAGTTACATTATCTACGGCTACGGCGGAAGCGAGGACGAGGCGGTCCTCTCGACTCTGGGGAGCCTTTATCTCACCTCCGTCGTCTTCGGCGACGCCACCCTTTCGCTTTACGATTTTTACGATAAGACCCGCGTCGATATGCCGCTCGATTTTCTCATCGACCGCGATATGTATATCTGCGGAGCGGCCATAGCCGAAAACGGCACGGTTATAATGGCCGCCGCCACCTACGGCGTGGCGCCGACGTTCTACGCCTTCGACCTCGCCGCCTTCAAAAAGACCGCTTTCACCTACCAATACGCCGACTATAACGACCTCGGCGAAGCGACCGCAAAAACAGCCGATAATATAGCTGAAAAAACCGGTATAGACCTATACTACGGCCCCGACGGCAACGATTTCAACAACGAGCACTATACCGCCCACGCCGAGAAGGGCGACGAAACCGTCTTCGACTCGGTGAGAGCTCTTTCCAACGTGCTCGATCTCTACCCCGACGGCTTCCTGAAAGAGCTCAAGGCGCCGGGCATAAATAAGGTCAGCATGTATCTTTGCACCTCGCTCTTCAACACCTCGTCCAAAATACTCGGAAACGTCTCGGCGATAACCTACCGGGAGGACGACGAGATAGTCATCGTCTACAACACCGACCGCTTCGCGACCGATATCCTCAATATGGTCCCGCACGAGATAATGCACGCCGCCGAGGAGCGTATCAAGTATGCGGAAGAGACAACGGGCATCCCCTATCTTGCCAACTGGCTCGATTTCGTGCCCAATTCCAAGGGATTTTACAATACCTATCTCGATAAAAACGGCAAGCAGATCTCCGACACCAAATACACCCTCGCGGGCGAAAGCGATTTGTCGAGGGTCTGGTTCATCGACGCCTACTCGCGCACCCTTCCCTGCGAGGACCGCGCCAGGATAATGGAGCATCTTTTCATGGCCGATTTCCTCCTCGACTACTGCTTCGAGGCGCCGCACCTCAACATGAAGGCGCGGTATCTCTGCGAGATACTCCGCGACTGCTTCCCCTCGCTCGAAAACGCGAAAGACGTCCGCTGGGAGAGATTTTTGGGATATACAGAGGGCGAATTCGACAATATTCTCCAGCCCAAAACCGCGTAAAACAGATACGAAAAATACAAGCGTCCTTTGACGCTTGTATTTTTTTGGACTTGACGCGGCATCAAAGCCGAAAATCTGCATTATTTGCAATAATTTTTGCAATATCTGCAATTTACTTTTCATTGAAACTGTTTTATAATATAGGTAATATATTATCTCGGAGGTTTTTATATGATCCGTATCAGCGCCTTTGCCGACGAGGCTTCGCCCACTCTGGACGGCCAGATCGCCGCCCTTAAAAGAAACGGACTTTCCCTTATTGAGTTTCGCGGTCTCGAGGGCGAGATAACCTCGACCATGTCGCTCGACAAGGTCAAAAACGCTTATGCAAAGCTTAAGGAAAACGGCATTTCGGTCTGGTCGATCGGCTCGGGTCTCGGCAAGGCCGACATAACCGTCGACTGGGACGAATATGAAAAAACGGTGCGCCACGTCTGCGAAATAGCGAATATCATGGAGACCGACCGTATAAGGATGTTCAGCTTCTGGAAGGCCTACGACGAGAGCGAAAAGGTCTTCGACTATCTGAACCGCATGGTGAAAATCGGCGCCGAATACGGCGTTTACATGTGCCACGAAAACGAGGGATTTATCTACGGCGACAACTCGGTCAGAGTTTTGGAGCTTAAAGAAAATGTGCCGGGGCTTCGCTTCATCTACGACCCCGCCAACTTCGCCCACACGGGCGAGCCCGCCGACGTGACGCTCGACGCCCTCGTCCCCTTCACCGACTATTTCCACATAAAAGACATACTGAAAAGCGCCGGCATGATAGTCCCCGCCGGCGAAGGCGACGGCAAGCTCGACAAGATGATAGACATGATAGACCGCGACACCGTCTTCACCGTCGAGCCGCATCTTCGCGTATTCCAGGGTCTTTCGCTTTTCGATAAGGGAGACCTCAGGAACAAATACGTCTACGACACCAACGACGACTCTTTCGACGCGGCCGTCGGCGGCATAAAAGCGTTACTCAAGAAACAAGGCTACCGCGAACAGGGCGGCGGCTATATAAAATAAAAAGGAGTTTATAAAATGGATAAGGTTCGTTTCGGCATAATAGGCTGCAACAATTCTGACGAGGAAACCGGCAGCTTCGACGCGGAAAAGGTGCGCTTCGGCCTCATAGGCTGCGGCAGCATGGGCGGTTTTTATATTTCGAACAGCAGTAACGGAAATTTCAAGGACAGCGTCCTCACCGCCGCCTGCGATATCAACCCCGAAAGATTGAAGCAGTTTGAAAACACCGATGTAAAGGTCTTCGAGAAATATGAAGATCTGCTCGACAGCGGTCTTTGCGACGCCGTCGTCGTTGCGACGCCTCACTATCTCCACCCCGTTATAGTCAAGGCGGCGCTCGAAAGGAACATCCACGTTCTTTCCGAAAAGCCCGCGGGCGTCTACACCAAGCAGGTCAGAGAGGCCATAGAAGCCGCAAAAAAGAGCAAGGCGCTCTATTCGATCCAGTTCAATCAGCGCACCCACCATATTTACAGAAAAATGAAGGAAATGATAGCCGCAGGCGAGATAGGCGAGCTTCAGCGCGTCACCTGGGTCATCACCAACTGGTTCCGCACTCAGAACTACTACAACAGCGGCAACTGGCGCGCGACCTGGAAGGGCGAAGGCGGCGGCGTTCTCATAAATCAGTCGCCCCATCAGATAGACCTCTTCTGGTGGATCTTAGGCCAGATGCCCACCGAGGTATCGGCAAAGTGCAGCTACGGCCGCTGGCACGATATCGAGGTCGAGGACGACGTCACGGCGACCTTCCGCTTCAAAAACGGCGCGACGGGCGTTTTCATAACCTCCACGGGCGAATATCCCGGCGCCAACCGTCTTCAGATATCTGGCACCAAGGGCACCCTTTACTGGGACGGCAACGACTACAACACCCTCGTTTTCTACAAGCTCGCGCGTGACAGTCATGAATATTCGATGGATCTTGACTGCCATGGCGCGGCGCCCGAAATAGAGAAAATCGTCGTCGATACCGACGGTCTTTCGACTCAGCACATCGGCAATTTCAACAATTTCATCGCCGCCATACTCGGCAAAGAGCCGCTCTTCGTCGACGGCAAGACGGGTATAAACGGCGTCGAACTTATGAACGGCATGGAGCTTTCGGGCTGGAACGACGGCGAGACCATCCGCTTCCCGATAGACGAAGACCGTTATCTCAAAGAGCTTAACGAGCATATAAAGCACGGCAAGCAGAAGGTGCAGAGAAAAGAGACCACCTTCGATTCGGCAAGCCATTTCAATACGAAATAAGCCGTTTTCAGACAAAAAATACCCGCTGCCTCTGCGGCGGCGGGTATTTCAAAGCGATATGAGTTATCTGCCGTTCGTTTTGTTCCACCAGTCGTTGACTTCGGCGGTGATTTCTCTGCCTCCGCCGTCAAACCAGATTTCGACAGCGGTGTCCCAATAATCGACCGTCTCCCGGCCTTTGATTATCGCGGTGGCGGCTGATACAAGCCCCGCTTCAGCTTCGGCGTTGTATTTATCCATGGCGTTGGTTGGGACCGAGAAGAACTTTGTCCTTACGAAGTCGGCGGTCTCTATAAGCTCGTAATACTGATCAAGAACGCCTCCTTCTTCATACTGTTTACGCTGCCAGTAGTTCTTATAAGAGGGGTTTTCAAGCGCGGCGAGGTATTCGTTATAGGCTTGGAGCTGACGCTTCGAGAAATGAGAGACGTTGCCCGTGCGATAGTCTTCAAGGCGGCCTTTGGCCGAGCTTATGTTTGTGAAGAAATTAGTCTTGACCGGATAGAACTGCGACGGCGCGTAGCCCTTGGTGGCTTCGCCCTTTTCGTCCTCAAAATAGGGGTTGGTGAAATAATCGACGTAGTCTATATCGGTGTATATATCAAAGTAGTAGTTGTAAAGTTTTACGGCCGCTTCGGGATATTTACAACCCGAGCCTACGCCGTAGAACATATAGGCGTTGTTTTCGGCCGCTATGCCGACGGTGCCGCCGTCGACCGAGAACAGCGGAATCGTGACAAGCTCCGCGTCGGGGTTTTTCTTCATCGTGTTGGTAATAAAGCCCATGCTTTTTCCGCCCGAGAAGACGCCCGCCTTGCCGTTCCAGAATTCGGCGCTGTAATAGTGAAGGCCGCCTACGACGTCTATGTCGTTCTCTTCGCCGTTATTTATGAGTCCTTCGGCATACCAGTTGCGGAAGGTTTGTAAAGCCGCTTTCATCGTGACGAGATCGGTGGCGCCGAGATAGAGTTCGCCTTTATCGTTTTCGAGCCACTCAAAGGGGTAAGCGCGGAACATATCCCAGACGCCGCAATGATTGCCGCCGGTATACATGAAATCGGAGCCTATGACGAGGCCGTAGCAGCCGTCGCCTCTGTTCTTGAAGGCGCGCATTACTTCGGTGAGCTCGTCAAGAGTGGTCGGCACCGTAAGAGCCGCGTCCTCGAGCCAATCCTCGCGGAAATAGAGGAATCCGTAGGTGTTGCCCAACGAGTCCGTAAGCCACGGAATGGTTTTTATCTTGCCGTCGAAGGTGCCGGGGTAGAAGACGTCTTCTCCGCCTCTTTCAAAGTGCGCGAGCGCCACGTCGGAAAAGACGACGTCGGCGGTGCCGTCATAATAGGGGGTTAGATCGGCAAGTAAGCCGTTTTTCTCGCACTCTTTAAGGTTCGGGATCCCGAAAATGGCGTCGCCGAGGCAGGCGATGTCGGCAAGCTTGCCCGCCGCGATACCCGCCGCGAGTTTATCAAAGTAGATGCCGATATCCTCAACGTCAACGTCGCGCGTAAAACTGATTCCGAGTTCTTTTTTGATGAGGTCATACATAGGGTTGTCGACTATAGTCCAGCCCATAGCCTCAAGGGTCGGAGTGTATTGGACGTATGACAGGTTGGAAAGCGTCAGCGTTATGTTTGGGTAGTAACCTTCCTTGCGGGTAGGCATTATATCGGATTCGGTGGGTCCGCATGAAACGAGGGTGACGGTCACGCCGAAGACGAGAAGCGCCGCAAGTAAAACCGACAATGCTTTTTTCATACGCTTCAATCCTTTCGTTATCGTTTATGTTTTAATTATATAATCTTTTCCAACGGGTGTAAATTGCAGATTCTGCAATAATTATTGCAAATTCTGCAAATAATTGACGAAATAGTTTGTAAATTTTATATAATGAATTATAATTAAGACGGGAGGGGTTGGAATGCATTACAGTATAAAACAGAACCTATACGCTTACAAGACCGATTATCCCGAAGTCAACTCTTTTCGTCAGCACATGCACAACGAATACGAGATACTGTATTTCATACAGGGCGACGTCGACTATTCGATAGAGGGGGTCCTGTATCATCTGCGCCCGAGGGATCTTCTCATTATCCGGCCTCGCACCTTTCACTGCACCTTACCCGTCAGCTCGGCTAAATACGAGCGGTTTCTCATAAACTTCACCGACGACGACTTAAAGCCTCCGATAAGGGATTATCTCAAAAACGCCGTCAGCGTCGTAAACTTGCCCGAAAACAGCGTTATCGACACTCTCTTCCATAACTTTATAACCGCGGAAAACCGCTTCAGCAAGGAAGAACTCGAGATATACCTCACGTCGCTCGTCGACAACATAGTTTTATTTTTGAAATTTGCGCAGTTGGAAATGAAGGAAAGCCTTCCTGAAAAGAAGAAAAACGTTTTCGCCGACGTTCTTCGCTATATAGATGAAAATCCGACGGAAAACATCACCGTTCCCAAGCTTGCCGAACTGTTTTTCGTAAGCGACTCGTGGATAATGCACTCCTTCCGTAAAAGACTCGGCGTCGGCTTCTCGCAATACGTCAGCAGAAAGCGTATTCTTTACACGCAGACGCTTGTAAAAAAAGGCGAAAACCCCGCGACGGTGGCCGAAAAATGCAATTTCGAGAGTTATTCCACCTTTTACCGACAGTATAAAAACGTCCTCGGCCATTCCCCGAGCGCAGACGTCCCGAAAGACTGAAAACAAAAAAATACCCGCCTCTGCGGCGGCGGGTATTTCAAAGCGATATGAGTTATCTTCCGTTTATGCCGTTCCACCAGGCGTTGACTTCCTCGGTTATCTCCTTGCCGCCCATATCGAACCAGTTTTGCACGGCGGTGTCCCAGTAATCGACCGTCTCGTGGCCCTTTATAATCTCAACGGCCGCGACGACGAGGTTGGGGGTATTATTCTTGTAATACTTGTCCATCGCGGGAGTGTTTAGGGCGTTGAATTTGGTCCTTACGAACTCGGCGGTTTCGATAAGGTCGTAATACTGATCGAGCACGCCGCCCTCTTTATACTGTTCAACGAGCCAATAGGTTTTGTAAGAGGGGTCTTCCTTGGCGTCGACATATTTCTGATAGGCCTCGAGCTGAGACTTCGTGAAGTGAGTGACGTTGCCCGTGCGGTAGTCCTCTATTTCGGCCTTGGCCGCTTCGACGTCGGTAAAGAAAGAAGTTCTTACGGGATAGAATTGCATCGGAGCCCAGCCCTCGGTGTATTCGCCCTTTTCGTCCTGATAGACGGGCGCGGCGAAATAGGAGGCGTAGTCCTCGTCGTCGTGGATATCGAAATAGAAGTTATAGAGTTTTACCGCCGCCTCGGGATAAGCGCAGTTTGCGCTAACCGAATAGAAATAATGGGCGTTGTTGTCGGCCGCAATGCCGACGGTGCCGCCGTCGACGGCGAAAATGGGAGTTGTAACAATTTCGGCGTCGGGGTTTTTCTTGATGGTGTTCTGTATAAAGCCCATCGAGGTATTACCCGAGAAGACGCCCGCCTTGCCGTTCCAGAATTCGCCGCTGTAGTAGTGTAGGCCGCCTATAACGTCGATGTCGTTTTCCTCACTGCTGTTTATGAGCCCTTCGGCATACCAGTTCTGAAAAGTCTGCAAAGCCGCTTTCATCGGAGCGAGGTCTGTGGCGCCGAAATATAGCTCGCCCTTGTCGTTTTCAAGCCACTCGAACGGGTAGGCTCTGAACATATCCCACACGCCGCAGTGGTTGCTTCCGTTTTCCATAAAGCCCGAGCCTATGACGAGCCCGTAGCGGCCATCGCCGCTGTTTTTGAAGGCGCGCATGACCTCCGTCAGCTCGTCAAGAGTGGCGGGAACCGAAAGACCCGCCTCGTCGAGCCAGTCCTTACGATAATACAAAAATCCATAGGTCGAGCTTGCCGAGTCGCTCACCCAGACGATAGTTTTAATCTTTCCGTTGAAGGTGCCGGGGTAGAATATATCTTCGCCCGCCTTCGCGAAATGCTCCTTGACTTCGTCCGAAAACTGCACCGCGTCGGTGCCGTCGTAGTAGGCGGTGAGATCGGCAAGAAGGCCGTTTTTCTCACATTCCTTGAGGTTCGGGAAGGCGTACGGGGCGTCGCCGTGACAGGCAATGTCGGCGAGTTTGCCCGCCGCTATTCCCGCCGCGAGTTTATCGAGGTAAAGGCCTATGTCCTCAACGTCGACGTCAAGTCTAAATTTGATACCGAGTTCCTTTTTGATAAGGTCGTAGGCGGGGTTTTCGTTCATGGTCCAGCCCATCGCCTGAAAGGTCGGGACGTATTGAGCGTAGGTGAGGTTAGACAGCGTCAGCGTTATCGCGGGATAATACCCTTCGGCTCTCAATGTGCTTTCTTCCTCTTTGCCGCCTCCGCCTTCGCCGCATCCCGCAAAGACGGCGAGGACGCCCGCGAGCATCAGGACGGCGAAAAATACCGATAAAATCTTTTTCAATTATTTCGCTCCTTTCTTTTGTTCGGTTTTCCTTTCACAGAATTATTATAGTTTAACGGCGGATTTTAGTAAATTACCGTCATTGCAGAAATTATTGCAAATCGTGCATGGAAGTTTGCAGATAATGCAAAACTATTGCAAATCGTGCAAAAACGCTTAAAAACCGATCGTAAAATCGCAATATAATGATCCGGGAGGGATCGCGGTGCAATATCAGATAAAACAAAATCTTTTCTCCTACGGGAGCAACTATCCCGTGGCGAAGCAATTTTACAGACACATGCACAACGAGTATGAAATACTTTATTTCATACAGGGCGACGTCGACTATTCGATAGAGGGCGTCATGTATCACCTGCGCCCGAGGGACCTTCTCATCATCCGTCCGCGCGCCTTCCACTACTGCTACCCCCTGACCTCCGCCAAATACGAGAGATTCGTATTAAACTTTACCGACGACGACTTGAAACCCCCGATAAGAGAGTTTTTGAAAAACGCAGTCAGCGTCTTCAACGTTCCCGAAAACAGCATAGTCGACAACCTTTTTCAGCATTTTATAGCCGCCGAAAAAAGTTTTTCGAAAGAGGAACTCGAGATATATCTAACCTCCCTCGTCGACAACATCGTCCTTTTCTTAAAGCACACGCCCGTGACGGAGGAAAAGAGCATCCCCGGCAAGAAAAACTCCTCCTTCGCGACGATACTTCGCTATATAGACGAAAATCCGACGGAGGATATAACTGCCGCGAGACTTTCGGAGATCTTTTTCGTAAGCAAATCGTGGATAATGCACTCCTTCCGCGAAAGGCTCGGCGTCGGCTTCTCGCAATACGTCAACCGCAAGCGTATCCTCTTCGCGCAGACCATGCTGAAAAAAGGCGAAAGTCCATCGGCCGTTGCCGAAAAGTGCAGCTTCGAGAGCTATTCGACCTTCTACCGCCACTATAAGAACGTCCTGGGCCACTCGCCCAAGGCCGACGTCCCGAAAGACTGAAAGCGAGGAAAAACCGTTATGGCAATGAAAATGACTTTCCGCTGGTACGGCGAAGGAAACGACCGAATAAAGCTCTCCGATATTAAGCAAATCCCCGGCGTCGACGGCATCGTCTGGGCGCTCCACCGCAAAATGCCGGGCGAGGTGTGGGAGAAAAGCGAGATAGCCGCGGTCAAAAAGAGCCTCGACGAATACGGTTTCAACAACGACGTCGTCGAGTCGGTAAACGTCCACGACGATATCAAGATAGGATTGCCGTCACGCGATAAATATATCGAAAACTACATAACGACGATTAAA
>JAEEIO010000032.1 GCA_016281405.1 Clostridiales bacterium
AGATGATCGACCTCGCTTACTCGCAGTATGAGCCCCAGAGTCCCGCAAACAGGGTCGATAATCTTTACGAGCACATAATCACCGCCCTTCTGGAAGAGCATATCGAGTTTGATATCGTCTCCGAATTTATGCTTAAGGACTTTACAGACAAAAGCGGCAGAGTTTCGATAAACGGCTTCCGTTACGATATAGTCATCTTCCCCGAGGTCGAGAATTACGACAAAAAGATAGCCGATTTCACCGCGCTTCTGGCAAAGTGTCCCTCGACTAAGGCCGTGTTTATCAACGGTTTCCTCGAAAACGGCATAGACGGCGCGAAGGCCGCCTTCAAGGCCGAAAAGTTAAAGAAAGTCCGCGCCGCGGCGAGAGCCTCCGAGCTTTACAAATACGACGGCGCCGACGTCTGGCTCTATAAAAAGGACGAGCCCTCGGTGCTCGACCTCAGGATGCAGCTTATCCCGCTTTGCGGCCTCGACCACGTGACGCTGGGTATCGAGACGAAGGGCAAGGTCTACACCTCGCTCCGCGAAAACGACGACTACACCTTAGTCTTCATAGACAACGACGAGAACGCGCCCGTCAAGGTCACCTTCGACGCCAAAAACGGCATGAAGGTCCTTTCGCCTGTCACAAGGAAAGAGCGTCCCGTCGCCATAGCGAACGGCAAGGCGACGGTCACTCTCAACCAGTATGAGCTTATCGCGGTAGTCTTCAAAAAGAACTCGAACGAGGAGCCCAAGGCTGTCGCGAAGGAGCTTTCCGAGTGGAACGTCGCGGGCAAAAAGGCCGCGTCGGAGATAACTCTTGACAAGTTCGGTTTCGATTTCGAGAAAAACGTCTTCGTATGCGGCTTCGAGTATAAGTTCGATAAGAACGAAGGCGGCTTCAGACCCGCTGTCAACGACACCATGTTCGGCGACCGCGACCGTATCGTGATGGGCGACAGATACACCGCAAAGTCCACCTTCGAGCTTAAAGGCTATAAAGGTAAAATCGAGCTTTTCACCGAGACCGAGTGCATAAGGCGCATCACCCTTAACGGAAAGGAGCTCAAAGTGTCGGCGAACTGCCGTCTGTGGGGTCCCGAAAACTGCCTGCTCGACGTTACGGGTCTTGTCAAAGAGGGCAAGAACGAGGTCGTTATCGAGGGCATCATACCCGCTTATCGCTCCTTCCACACCGTCCCGAACACCATGCTCTTCGGCAAGTTCGCGCTCGATAAGAATAACGCCCTTATCCCCGTCGGCGACGTCAAATACGGCGACTTCACCGAGCAGGGCTTCCCGCGCATGACGGGCGACGCCTGCTATTCCTACAAGTTCACCGCCGAGGCGGGAAAGCGCGCCTTCCTCTTCCTCGACACCGACGACGCATATACGGTAATCCTCAACGGCAAGGAGATATGCAAGAAGCTCTGGAGACCCTGCGTCTGCGAGTTAAAGGGAGTAAAGGAGGGCGAAAACGACCTGACGGTCGTCACCACCACGCCTTACGGCAATCTTATGAGGGTAAAGACAAAGAGCGGTCTTCTCTCCCCCGCCAAGATAAAGTTTTTCTGAAAGATAAAAAAATCCCCGCCTCACGGCGGGGATTTTTTTATAGCTCAGACCTTTTCAAACGAGTATTCGTTTTTGCCGTCCTTTTCGGAGGCGGTCATTTTGTAGTGAGCGCCCTTTTCGAGTTCGCCCGAGAGGATCTTTGTGGCGATGAGGTCTTCGATCTCGGTCTGTATTGTCCTTCTCAAGGGTCTCGCGCCGTAGAGGCGGTCGAAGCCCGCCTTCGAGACGGCGTCGCGGACGGTTTCATCGAAGTCGACGGCAAGCGGGAGGTCTTGAAGTCTCTTCGAGACTTCTTTCAGCATATTGCCCGCGATTTGCTTTACGTTTTCCTCGGTGAGCTGACGGAAAATGACTATCTCGTCGATACGGTTCAGAAACTCGGGGCGGAAGGTGTTTTTGAGCTCGCCCATGACGGCCTGCTCTATCTTCTTCTGGTCTTTTTCGAAGTCTTCCTTTTTGTCGGAGGACGAGAAGCCTAAGGTCTTCGG
This sequence comes from Clostridiales bacterium, assembly GCA_016281405.1. Taxonomy (GTDB): domain Bacteria; phylum Bacillota; class Clostridia; order Oscillospirales; family RGIG5299; genus RGIG5299. Next base: position 2,048 of record JAEEIO010000032.1, read on the forward strand.
CTCGGTGATTAGTCTCGCGCCGACGTTGGAGGTCATTATGATAACGGTGTTTTTGAAGTCGACCTTGCGGCCGTGGGAGTCGGTGAGGACGCCGTCGTCGAGTATCTGCAAAAGGATGTTGAAGACGTCGGGGTGAGCCTTTTCTATCTCGTCGAAGAGTATCACCGAGTAGGGACGGCGGCGCACCTTTTCGGTGAGCTGTCCTCCGTCGTCGAAGCCGACGTATCCGGGAGGCGAGCCGATGAGTTTGGAGACGGTGTGCTTCTCCATATACTCCGACATATCGACCCTTATCATGTCCTTCTCGGCGCCGAACATCGCTTCGGCGAGCGCCTTAGAAAGCTCGGTCTTGCCTACGCCCGTGGGGCCTAAAAAGAGGAAGGAGCCGACGGGGCGGCGGGGGTCTTTTAAGCCTACGCGGCCGCGTCTCACGGCGCGGCAGACGGCGGAGACCGCCTTTTCCTGCCCGATAACTCTTTCGTGGATGACGTCTTCAAGTTTTGAAAGCCGCTCGCTTTCGGTCTCGCCCAGTTTTGAAACGGGAATGCCCGTCATGGACGAGACTGTTTCGGCGATGTCGGCCGCCGTGACGGTCTTTTCGGCTTTGGGCGCCGCGGCCTTTATTCCGTCAAGCTTTTTCTTAAGCTCTTTTTCGCGGTCGCGAAGGGTCGCGGCCGACTCGAATTCCTGATTGTTAACGGCCGCCTCCTTCTCCCTTACGACCTGCTTGAGCTCTTTTTCGAGCGCCTTTGCCTCGGGGGAGAGGGCGTCGGCGGCAAGGCGGACTTTAGAGGCCGATTCGTCCATAAGGTCTATGGCCTTGTCGGGTAAAAATCTGTCCTGAATATAGCGGGACGAGAGCTTTACCGCCGCCTCGAGGGCGTCGTCGGAGATTTTGACTTTGTGGTGCGCCTCGTAGCGGTCGCGTAAGCCTTTCAGAATGAGCAGGGCGTCCTCCTCGGAGGGCTCGCCTATCATGACGGGCTGGAAACGGCGTTCCAGGGCGGCGTCCTTTTCGATGTTCTTGCGGTATTCGTTAAGCGTCGTGGCGCCTATCATCTGAAGTTCGCCGCGGGCGAGGAAGGGCTTTAAGATATTCGCCGCGTCGACGGCGCCTTCTGCGGCGCCCGCGCCTACGATGGTGTGGAATTCGTCTATAAAGAGGATGACGTTCCCCGCCTTAAGCACCTCGTTCACGACGTTTTTGAGGCGTTCCTCGAACTCGCCGCGGTATTTTGCGCCCGCGAGCATCGAGGCTATATCGAGGGTTATCACCTTTTTGGTCTTCAGTATCTCGGGCACCTCGCCCGCCGCTATTCTTTCGGCCAAAAGCTCGGCGACAGCCGTCTTGCCGACGCCGGGTTCGCCTATCAGGCAGGGGTTATTCTTGGTGCGGCGGGAGAGTATCTGCACTACCCTTTCAAGCTCTTTGTCTCGCCCAATCACGGGGTCGAGCTTGCCCGCCTTTGCAAGAGCGGTAAGGTCGCGTCCGTATTTTTCGAGCGCCTTGCCGTCCTCTTTTCCGCCGCTTTCGGCGGGGGCGCCGCCCA
>JAEEIO010000033.1 GCA_016281405.1 Clostridiales bacterium
CGCCCTCGTCGGCATACTCTGCCGCAAGGCGACCGAAAACGTCTTAGGCGTCATTATGCCCTGCGAATCGAAGCGAAACTTCACGATAGACAAGGACGACGGACTCGAGCTTGCCGAAAAATTCGGCATAAAGACCGTCACCGTCGACCTGACCGCCGCCAAGGCCGCCGTTATGGCCGCCGCCTCGGGCGCGGCGGAGATATCCGACGCCGCCAAGGCAAACGTCGCGCCGCGTCTTCGTATGACGACGCTTTACACGATAGGGCAAAGCTTGAATTATCTCGTCGCGGGGACGGGCAACCGAAGCGAAGGGTATATGGGATATTTCACCAAGTGGGGCGACGGAGCGTTTGACTTCAACCCGATTTCAGACCTCACCGTCCGCGAGATATACGAATTTCTCGAATATCTCGGCGCGCCCCGCTCGATAATCGAAAAGGCCCCCTCGGCGGGACTTTTCGAGGGACAGACCGACGAGGGCGAGATGGGCGTCACCTACGCCGAAATCGACTCGCTTTTACTCGAGGGTCATTGCTCGCCCGAGGCGAAAGCGGTAATAGACCGCTATCATTCAAGGAGCGAGCACAAGCGCCGTCCCGCCCTGACCTACGAAAAAGACGGCAAAAAGGACTGATATTTGCGTTTTTTTGCAAAAAACGCGGCAAAATCGGTCAATTCGCTTGACAAATACTCATAATATATTTATTATATATTATTGCGACAATAACATTTTATATCGGAGACAAAGCGATGCAAAACAGCGAAAAAACAATGGCGAAAATAGTTGCTCTCTGCAAGGGCAGAGGCATAGTCTATCCCGGCTCGGAGATCTACGGAGGTCTCGCGAACACCTGGGACTACGGCCCCATAGGCGTCGAGCTCAAAAACAACATCAAAAAGGCGTGGTGGAAAAAGTTCGTTTCCGAAACGCCTCTTAACGTCGGCCTTGACAGCGCGATTCTGATGAATCCGCAGGTATGGGTGGCCTCGGGCCACGTCGGCGGCTTTTCCGACCCGCTTATGGACTGCCGCGCCTGCCACTCGCGCCACCGCGCCGACAAGCTTATCGAGGACACGGGCGTATTATGCGCCGGCTGGTCGGATAAGCAGATGTACGACTACATAAAGGAGCATAACATAGTCTGCCCCGTCTGCGGCAAGTGCGACTTCACCGAGATAAGAAAGTTCAATCTTATGTTCAAGACCTTCCAGGGCGTCACCGAGGACACCAAGAGCGAGCTTTATCTCCGTCCCGAGACGGCGCAGGGCATTTTCGTAAACTTCCAGAACGTCCAGCGCACTTCGAGAAAGAAGCTCCCCTTCGGCATAGGACAGATAGGAAAGTCCTTCCGAAACGAGATAACCCCCGGAAACTTCATTTTCCGCGTCCGCGAGTTCGAGCAGATGGAGCTTGAGTTTTTCTGCAAGCCCGATACCGACCTCGAATGGTTTAACTACTGGAGAAGCTACTGCCGCGACTGGCTCCTGTCCATCGGCATCAAAGAGGAAAACCTCCGCCTTCGCGACCACGAGAAAGAGGAGCTTTCCTTCTACTCAAAGGCCACGACCGACTTTGAATACCTCTTCCCCTTCGGCTGGGGCGAGCTCTGGGGCATAGCCGACCGCACCGACTACGACCTCACCCGCCATCAGGAGGTCTCGGGAAGCGATATGACCTATTTCGACCCCGACACGGGCGAAAGATACATCCCCTACGTCATCGAGCCGAGCCTCGGCGTCGAGAGAAGCGTCCTCGCGGTGCTTTGCGAGGCCTACGACGAAGAGGTCGTCGACGCCGAGAAAAACGACGTCCGCGTCGTTCTCCGCTTCCATCCCTTCATAGCGCCCGTCAAGGCGGCCGTCTTACCTCTTTCCAAGAAGCTTTCCGAAAAAGCGACCGAGATTTACGCCGACCTCGCCAAGCGCTTCAACGTCGAATACGACGAAGCGGGCTCGATCGGTAAGAGATACCGCCGTCAGGACGAGATAGGCACGCCTTTCTGCGTGACCGTCGACTTCGACACCGAAACCGACGGCGCCGTCACCGTCCGCGACCGCGACACGATGGAGCAGGTGCGTATACCGATAGCCGAGCTTGGCGACTACATCGAAAAGAAGATAACGCTTTAATGATTAACGTAGTTCTCGTAGAGCCGGAGATACCGCAAAACACGGGAAACGTCGCAAGAAGCTGCGCCTGCACGGGCGCGAGGCTCCACCTCGTCGAGCCGCTCGGCTTCGAAATAGACGACAAAAAGATGAAGCGGGCGGGTCTCGACTACTGGGACAAGCTCGGCGTCACCGTTTACCCGTCGCTTGAAGATTTTCTTAAAAAGACCGAGGGCGCGCCCCGCTACTTTCTCTCGACAAAGGGCAAAAAGGTCTATTCCGACGCCGCTTTCGGGGACGGATGCTATATAATCTTCGGCAAGGAGACGGCGGGGCTGCCGGAGCCGCTTCTGAAAGAGCATCCCGACGAAACGCTCCGCATCCCCATGCGCCCGACCCTCCGGAGCCTTAACCTTTCCAATTCCGTCGCCATAGTGCTATACGAGGCGCTCCGTCAGCAGGGCTTTTCGGGTCTCGAGCTCGAGGGCGAGCCGCGAAGCTTCAAATGGTAAAAAAATAATTTACATATAATAAGGAGTAAAACAATGAACTACAACAAGAAAACAGTCGAAGACGTCGAAGTAAAGGGCAAAAAGGTTCTTGCCCGCTGCGACTTCAACGTGCCGCTCAACGAAAACGGCGAAATCACCGACGACAAGAGAATAGTCGAGGCAATGCGCACCATCAGGTATCTTTCCGAACACGGCGCGAAGCTCATACTTTGCTCTCACCTCGGCAGACCGAAGGGCGAATTCAATATGAAATACTCCCTCGCCCCCGTCGCGAAGCGTCTTTCCGAGCTTTTAGGCAAGAAAGTCGAACTCGCGGCCGACGTCATAGGCCCCGACGCCAAGGCTAAGGCCGCCGCGCTTAAAGACGGCGACGTTATGCTTCTTGAAAACGTCCGCTTCCACAAGGAAGAAGAGAAAAACGACCCCGCCTTCGCCAAGGAGCTTGCCTCGCTTGCCGATATATACGTCAACGACGCCTTCGGCACCGCACACAGAGCGCACGCCTCCACCGCGGGCGTGGCCGACTATCTGCCCGCCGTCTGCGGCTACCTCATTCAGAAGGAAATCAAGATAATGGGCGACGCCCTTAACGACCCCAAGCGCCCCTTCGTCGCGATTTTGGGCGGCGCCAAGGTCTCCGATAAGATAGGCGTTATAAACAACCTTCTCGAAAAGGTCGATATGCTCATCATCGGCGGCGGTATGGCCTACACCTTCATCAGGGCGATGGGTCACGACGTCGGCTCCTCTATATGCGAATACGACAAGCTCGACCTCGCCGCCGAGATGCTGAAGAAAGCCAAGGAGCGCAAGGTCAGCATACTTCTCCCCGTCGACAACGTCATAGGCAGAGAGTATAAGGAAGACACCGTCTTTATGAGAATATACTCCGACTCCATACCCGACGGCTGGATGGGCCTCGACATAGGCGAGAAGACCCAGGAGCTCTTCTCCAAGTCCATCGAGGGCGCGGGCACTGTCGTCTGGAACGGCCCGATGGGCGTCTCCGAGTGGCCCAACTTCGCGAGCGGCACCATCGCCGTCGCGAAGGCGGTCGCCGATAGCGGCGCCATCTCCATAATCGGCGGCGGCGACTCGGCCGCGGCCGTCCAGAAATTAGGCTTTGCCGATAAGATGACCCACATCTCCACGGGCGGCGGCGCCAGCCTCGAATTCCTCGAGGGTCTTGAGCTCCCCGGCATCGCCTGCTTAAACGATAAATAAAAGCTTTCGGCTTGTCTTCGGACAAGCCGAAAAAAACATATCCGAAAGGTCGTTATAAAATGAGAAAAAAAGTTATCGCGGGAAACTGGAAAATGAATAAGACCGCCTCCGAGGCGGAAGCCTTTATAAAAGAGGTCGCGCCGCTCGTAAAGGGCGCGGGATGCACCGTCGTCGCCTGCGTCCCCTTCACCGATCTCGCCGCCGCCGTCAAGGCCGCGAAAAGAACCAATATTAAAATAGGCGCCCAGAACCTCCACTATGAAAAGTCGGGCGCTTTCACGGGCGAGGTCTCGGCCGATATGCTTCTTGACCTCGGCGTGAAATACGTCATAATAGGCCACTCCGAAAGACGCCAGTATTTCGGCGAGACCGATGAAACCGTAAATCTCAAGTTAAAGGCCGCTTTGGCGGCGGGACTTTCGCCCATCGTCTGCGTCGGCGAGCTTCTCTCCGAGAGAGAGGACGGCGTCACCCCCGAGGTGCTTCGCCGTCAGGTGAAGATCGCCTTTAAGGACGTTTCGGCCGACGAAGCCAAGAAAGTCATAATTGCCTACGAGCCCGTCTGGGCTATAGGCACGGGCAAGACCGCGACGAGCGACCAGGCCGACGAAGCCTGCAAGACGATAAGAGACTGCGTCGCCGTGCTTTTCGGCAAATCTACCGCGAGCAAGATAATAATCCAATACGGCGGCTCGATGAACGCCAAAAACGCCGCCGACCTTCTCAAAAAGCCCAACGTCGACGGCGGGCTTATAGGCGGCGCCTCCTTGAAGAGCGCCGACTTTGCCGCAATAGTCGAAGCGGCACGATAATATGAAAGGACGTCCCCGTAAATGAGAAAACCGCTCATCCTCACGATACTCGACGGCTTCGGCATCGCGCCGCAGGGCAAGGGTAACGCCGTTAATCCGAAGACCGTGCCGAACATCAAAAAATTATTCGCAAAATACCCCGTCACCAAGATAGGCGCCTCCGGCATGGACGTCGGGCTCCCCGACGGACAGATGGGAAACAGCGAGGTCGGCCACACCAACATCGGCGCGGGCCGCGTCGTCTATCAGGAACTGACGAGGATAACCAAGTCGATAAAAGACGGCGATTTCTTCGAAAATCCCGCCTTCAAAAAGGCGGCGGAGCACTGCCGTAAAAACGGCTCCGCCCTTCACCTTATGGGACTTTTGTCGGACGGCGGCGTCCACTCCCATAACGGACACCTCTACGGACTTTTAGACCTCGCCAAGCGCGAAGGGCTTAAAAAAGTCTACGTTCACTGCTTTATGGATGGCCGCGACGTGCCGCCGACCTCGGGCAAAGGCTACGTCGAGGAGCTTATAAAAGTGCTTAAGGAAAAGGGCGTCGGCGAGATCGCGACCATAGAAGGCCGATACTACGCCATGGACCGCGAAAAGCGCTATGAGCGCGTCAAGGCGGCCTACGACGCCATAACGAAGGGCGAGGGCGTAAAGCGCGCCGCCGCCGAGGTCTGCGAAAAAAGCTACGAAGAAGAAGTGACCGACGAGTTCATAGTCCCCGCCGTCTGCAAAGAGGGCGCGGCCGTTAAGGACGGCGACTCGGTAATTTTCTTCAATTTCCGTCCCGACAGGGCGCGTCAGCTTACCCGCGCCTTCGTCGACCCCAATTTCGACGGCTTCGAGCGCGAACGGATAAAAGACCTTTATTTCGTCTGCATGACGCAGTATGACGCCACCATGCCGAACGTCGACGTCGCTTTCAAGCCGCAGTCGATAGACCTCCCCTTCGGCGCGATAATAAGCCAGAACGGGCTTTCGCAGCTTCGTATCGCCGAATACACCAAATACGCCCACGTCACCTTCTTCTTCAACGGCGGCGTTGAAAAGATATACGGCGGCGAAGACCGTATACTCATCGACTCGCCCGACGTGGCGACATACGACTTAAAGCCAGAAATGAGCGCCTACGAGGTGGCGAAGATAGTCTGCGAAAAGCTGCGTTCGCGCAGTTATGACGTAATAGTCCTTAACTTCGCCAACTGCGACATGGTCGGTCACACGGGCGTCTACGAAGCGGCCGAAAAGGCCGTCGCGGCGGTGGACGACTGCGTGAAGCAGGTCTACGACGCAGTCATGGACGTCGACGGCGTTATGATAATAACCGCCGACCACGGCAACGCCGAGAAAATGCTCGACGACGACGGCGTCACCCCCTTCACCGCCCACACCACCAACCCCGTCCCCTTCTGCGTTATAAATTACCCGTGCAGTCTTAAAGAGGGCGGCAGGCTTGCCGACATCGCCCCCACCATGCTCGAGATACTCGCGATTGACAAGCCCGACGTGATGGACGGCGAAAGCCTTATTGCGAAATAACCCGAAAGAGGAGGCCCGCGCCTCCTCTTTTGCCATTTTACAACCGAAGGAGCAAGACGATGAAGACAGGTGAAAACGGTTTTCAGACCTCGGAGTTTCTTTCGCCGCCCGAAGGCTTTACGCCGGTTTATTCGTGGATATGGAACGGAAAACTGACGAAAGAGCGCATAGACGGGCAGATGGCGGAGATGATACGTCTCGGCGTAAAGGCCTTTTACATCATCCCCGAGCCGCTTTGCTTCCGTCCCGCGACGATGCCGTCCATGATGTCCACCGAGTATCTTTCTCCCGAATACTTTGAGTATTACCGCTACACCCTTGAAAAAGCGAGGGAGGCGGGCCTAAGGTGCTGGCTTTACGACGAGGGCGGCTGGCCCTCGGGAGGCGCCTGCGGCAAGGTGCTTTACGAGCATCCCGAGCTTGCGAAGCGGACTCTTCGCGCGGTCTCAAAGACCTTTCACGCGGGAGAGGTCTATAAAAACGACGCGCCCGAAACCTCGGCGGCGTTTATCAACAAGACCGAAATGCTTTCGGACGGACACGTCTTTTCCGAAGATACCGAGGTGCGGATCTACGAATCATACATCGCGGCGTGGGAAACGGCGGGACAGCCCGATTATCCCGATCTGACGCTTAAAGAGTCGACGGAGGCGTTTCTGAAGTCGACGCACGAGCTTTATAAAGACTGTATTGGCGAGTTTTTCGGCTCCACCGTCGGCGCCGTCTTCACGGACGAGCCGCACGCCCCGAAAATCCCCTTCCGCGAGGAGTTGATTCGCGCTTACGAGGAAAAATACGGCGAGTCGGTTTTGCCGTATCTTCCCGTTCTCTACGGCGACGTGACCGTCACCGACGAGACCTTCAGGGTCCGCCGCCGCTGGTTCGATATGTGCAGCAAGCTCTTTTGCGAAAACTATCTCGGCGAGTGCAGAAAATGGGCCAACGCGAACGGCCTCAGGTTCACGGGACACGTCGGCGGCGACGACCATCCGTTGGGCTGTATCTTCGGCGCATTTTTCCACGTTTTACGGTGCCTCCGTCAGTTCGACGTCCCTGGCGTCGACGTTATCTGGCGGCAGATTTTCCCCGGCGAGAAAAAGACCTTCAAATTGGGAAACGGCGGCTCGTCAACGCAGGCGGAAAACAGGTTCTTCCCGCGTTACGCCTCCTCCGCGGCGGCGCAGACGGGCGGCTCCGAAGCAATGACCGAAAGCTTCGGCATATACGGCCCGGGACTTACCTTCGGTATTATGCGCTACGTCCTCGGCTTTCAGGCCGTCCGCGGCGTGACGGTGATGAATCTGATGGCTTTCACCTCCGCGAGAGAGGGCTACACCATGGCGCAGTCGGCGCCAAGTTTCTCGGAAATTCAGGGCTGTCACCGCGATATCCCGACCTTCAACCGCTATTTGGAACGCCTCTCCTACGCCTTTACGCGCGGCGAGAGGGTGTGCGACACGGCGCTTTACTACCCCGTAAACGATTTCTGGGGTTGGGACTGGGTTCACGCCGCGTCCGTCGCCGCAGAATACGACGGGCTGGGAGCCGCTATCGAGCGGCGCGGGATCGATTTCGACATTGCCGACGACGACCTTATTCTGCAGTCCCCCGACCTTAAAAAAGGCGTTCTCTCTATGGGGAACGCGAAATACAATAAGCTCGCCATACCGAAAAGCGCCTATATTTCGCCCGAGGTAAAGGCCGCGCTCGACGGGTTTGTCAAAGGCGGCGGAAAGGTCGTTTACGACGCCGCGGGGCTTACGCCCGACGTCAATATACGCGGCGGAGACGGCTATATCCGCGTTATGCGGCGAACAGTCGGCGGGCGCGATTATATATGCCTTTATAACGAATCGGAAAAGAAAGAGACCTTTGCCGTCGACGTCGGCGGCAGGGGCGGCTATCTGCTTGACATAACCTTCGGCGCGGTCCATAAACTTGCCGTCGCAGGCGGATTTGCAGAAATTACGCTTGAAAGCGGCGAAAGCGCGATCCTTTATCTCACCGACGAGGCTCTCGACGTCCGCGAGCTTCCGACTCTTAAAAACCGCGCGGTTCTGGAAGGGCCTTACACCTTCCGACGCCTCGACAGGTTTGTTATCGGCGAGCGGTTCCCCGAATACGAAAAGATAGACGAGGCGCCCGCGCCCATGGCGCTCGGCGAGTGGTCGGGCGCGACGGGGCGCGACTTTACGGGAAGCGGACTTTACGAGACGAGATTTAACTTCGACGGCGGTCCCGCCGTCCTCGACCTCGGCGACGTCCGCTACACCTGCGAGGTATTTCTTAACGGAAAGTCGCTCGGCGTTCGGGTCATGAAGCCTTACCGCTACGAGATACCCGCGGACGCGCTCAAAAAAGAGAACCTTCTTCAGATCCGCGTCTCGAACACGCCCGCCAATCAGCACCGGTTCACCAAGAGCTTCGATAAATACCGTCCGTGGCAGCTTTCGATATACAAGCCGGCGCAGGACGTCTTCGACAGCGACTCGCTCGACAGCGGACTTTACGGGCCTGTCACTCTTCTCTATTGATATTTATTATAAAGAGGGGGCTTTCGCCCCCTCTTTATTCGTTCCATTTATTGTTAATTTTTTCACAAACTTTTTATTTTTAGATAATATTCTATTATTTTTTCGTTTTTTCCGTTGACAAAATCGCGAGTAAATGTTATACTCTATTCGTAAGAATATATCAAGGAGGATAAAAGAACATGAAAAGAGCGCTTTCGATAATTGCCGCCGCTTTGATGCTTTTCTCCGTTTTGGCCGTCTTTTCGGCCTGCGGTGAAGGCGAAGTGACGGTCGGCGAGGGGCCTCTCGGGGCCTATTCCCCCGCCGTCAGGATCACCTATTCGAGACCGTATTACGGGAACGACGAGATGAATCTCAGCAAGCTCGGCTGGAGCTTTACCGAGAACGGATGGTTCGATATAATCAAAAAGGAGCTCGGCGTGAGGATCGTCGTCGAATGGTCGATAAACGACTACGCTCTCTATTTCGAGCGTCTGAACACCGCCATATTCGAGGGCTCCATCCCCGATATCGTCGACGTCTCGGCCGAAAACTCGGCCTATATCACCCTTAACTCGATGCACAAAAACGACCTCATTAGAGAGATCGACGACCTTATGGAAAACTATCTCTCCGACGCCTCAAAGGAGCTTTACGCCCTCGCGGGCAAGGAGATTTTCTACCCCGCCACCTACGACGGCAAGATCTACGCTCTCTGTCAGGCGGCGGCGGGCGAAGGCACGGCGAAATCCTTCTATTATTTCAGAAAAGACTGGCTCGATAACCTCAATATGCCCGTCCCCCACGATTATGATTCGCTCGAGGCCGTCCTTCGCGCCTTCACCGAAAACGACCCCGACCTGAACAACGAGGACGACACCGTCGGCATGGCTATCGACTCGGTGCAGTCGTCGCTTTTAGACGCCTTCTTCAACGGCTTCGGCGCCTATCCGAACATCTGGATCGAGGACGGCAACGGCGGTCTCACCTTCGGCACCGTGTCCGAAAAGATGAGAAAGCCGCTCGAGAAGCTTGCTCACTACGTCGCCTCGGGATACGGCGACTATACGCCCGTCAGCGGCAACAACACGACCTATATGTTCATTTCGGGCGTGGCGGGCTGCGTTATAGGGCAGACCAACAGTATTTTAACGCTTGCCGACACCATAAAGAGAAATCCGAACGCCGAAATAGTCGCAGTCCCGGCCTTTAACGAGGACGGCTTTACCGCCGCCGTCACCTGCGGCGAAAACGCCTACAGATATTACGCCGTAAGCCGTGGGTGCAAATACCCCGAGGTCTTGATCAAGCTCAACAACTTCATGCTTGAAATGACCGAGCGCGCGGGCTCCGACATCGAGCTTTACAACAAGTATTTCACCAACGCCGAGGGCACCATCCACGCCTATAACTACGCCCCCGTAGTCCAGGAGGACTATCCGCGCCGCAACTGCGACAACGCGCTCGCGGTCGAGGAGGCTTTGAAGGTCGGGAGTCCCGAAGGGCTTACGAACGAGCTTCAGCGGATGATTTACGGCTGGGTCAAGGCCTACGACGACGGCGACAACAGCTATCGCGGCTGGGCGATGCTCTACGGCATCGACGGCGTTCAGGTCAAGCAGAAGGAATTTTTCGACGGCGACCTCTACGTCCACAACAAGTTCGTCACCGTCCCGACCGAGACGATGGCCAAAAAGGGCGAGGAGCTTAACTCCTTCGCCTACCTCTCCTTAGGCGGTATCATAGCGGGCGAACAGCCCGTGGACTACTTCGACGTCTTCGTCTCCGAGTGGAAAGCGACGGGCGGCGACGACATCACCCGCGAAGTAAACGAGTGGTATAAGAACATAACGGGTTAAAAAAGTCCGCCGCGCGGCGGTTTTGAAAAGGATATTCTTGTTTTTTTCCTGCGCGCTGTTGTTTTTAACATAATAAGATGTTATAATAAAGACAGTCCCTGCAAATATCCGCGGATAAATTGCCGAAAGGAGCACGTTATGGAAAAAATAAGAGTAGGAGTCTTCGGACTTTCAAGAGGAGTTTATATCGCGAGAGAATTCGTGCATAACGGCGCCGAGATAGTCGCCTTCTGCGACCTTTACGACGACCGCATCGCCGCCGCGAGAGCGGAGTTCGGCGAAAACATCCCCGCGTATAAGGACTTCGACAGGTTTTTGGAGCATCCCATGGACGCGGTCATACTGACCAACAATTTTTCCGACCACGCGCCATACGCCGTGAAATGTCTCGCGAAAAACATCCACGTTTTAAGCGAGTGCATAAGCAACGGCACGATGGCCGAGGGCGTCGAGCTCGTCCGCGCCTTTGAAAAATCGAAGGCCGTCTATATGATGGCCGAAAACTATCCCCAATCGCTTCTCAACACCGAATTGAAGCGCGTCGCCGACGGCGGGACGCTCGGTAAAATCGTATTCGCCGAGTCGGAATACAACCATCCGCTCCCCGAGCTTGACCCCGGCATAGTAAGGATGCTCATGTTTACCCCGAAGCATTGGAGAAACTTTCTCCCGAAGACCTATTACATAACCCACTCTTTAGGGCCCGTTATGTATATGACGGGCGCGACGCCGAAGAAGGTCAGCGCCTTCGCCGTCTTCGACCCGGTCGCCGAAAACGCCCCGTCCGCGAGCTACGTCGGCGACAGGCTGGCTAATATTACCACCCAGAACGACGACGGCTCGGTCTTCAGAGTGACCGCCTTTTCGCAGTTCGGCGGCCATAACAGCACGGTGCGCCTCTGCGGCACGAAGGGTCAGGCAGAAAGCCTCCGCGGTCAGGGGGACAAGGTGCTTGTCCGCTACAACGACTGGGACCTCCCCGAAAACACCGAAAACAACAGAGTATACACGCCCGAGTGGAACGACAAAGACGCCGAGCTTATTAAAAAGTCCGAGCACGGCGGCGGCGATTTCAAAACTGTCCGCCTCTTCCTCGAGTGCATAAGGGAAAAGAAACAGCCGCCCATGCCGTTTGACGTTTATTCGTCGACCGTCATGTCGTCGGTCGCGATACTCGGCCATCGCTCGGTCTTAAACGGCGGAAAGGTCTACGATATTCCCGATTTCAGAAACGAGGCCGACAGGGCGCTTTACGAAAACGACGACCTCACGCCCTTCTGGCGCGAGGACGGGCGGGCGCCGACCGTCCCGTGCTGCTCGCATCCCGACTACAAGCCCTCCGAAAAACAGTTAAAGCTTTATGCCGAAGCGATAAAAGACAATTTCAAATAATAAAAATACCGTCCCGAAAGGGACGGTATTTTTTTGCCGTTTTTTATTTCACTCTGAACAAAAGCGCTTCGCCTGCTTCGGCGTTGTAGACGTATTTGCCGCTCTCGTTTTTGTTATTATAGGCTTTCCACGAGGCGCTTTCGACGTCGAAATACTCGAGGCCGGAGGCGACGTCGTCAAAAATCAGGGCGTTATTGCCCTCTGCGCCCTCTTTCCAACGCTTGTTCATTATCATAAAGCTTCCGTCGGAGAAGAAGCCTATCGCGAATTCGTCGCCCGTCACCTTGCCGAGGGAGCCGTAACTCTCATAGGCGACGCACTCCATTTCGAGGGCGTCGGCCGAGGATACGAGGTGAAATACGGCGGTTGAGTCTTTATTGAACAGCTTTGAACCGAGCGCGTAGGAGTAGGCGTTTATCTCCTTAACCATGTCGAAATGAGGGCTTTTATTACCATTCTCGTCTATGCAGGCTTTGGTAAGCTCGTTACCGATATTCATATATGTGAAATAAGATATTCTTTTCATGCCGTAGCAAAGCGCGGCGTTGGTCTCCCAGAGTATCTGCGAATAAGTGAGGTCGGCCATTTTTCCCCATTTTGAAAGCTGCAGTATCATCATATAATCTATGCCGCGCGAAATCGCGGTTTTTCTGACCGCCTCGACGACTGTGAACCAGTCATCGAGCGTGGAACCGTCGGCGTAGAAGGGATAATAGTCGGCGCTCATAAACTGCGGGTCCAGAAGGTCGGTCGCCCATATGAATCTTTCGGGCTCGTAAGGAAGCAGATTGACGTATGCGGGTCTTTCGGGGTCTAATTTTCTGAAGACGTTGATAAGGCGGTTAAGCTTTTTGTATTCGCCCTCCTTGCCGGGTTCGTCCTTCAGCCACCAACCCTTTATGACGTCGTTATAATCGGCGTAATCGGCTATGACCTCGCCGACAATCTTTTCAATCTCCTCGTCACTGTAAGATCGGGAAAGAATGCGTGCTAAGCGGCTGTCGGATACCGCCGAGCAGGTGAGCCCCAGCTCGCGAAGATAGCCGAGAATGATTTTGTTATCGGCGGCGTCGGTGCTATCGATCGGAACCGAGGTGAATCCCGCCTCCTTGGCGAGCTCCCAATAAAGTCTGTTTGTGGCGTAACCGGTCTGCGGACCGTAAAAATAAGTTATTTCAAAGCTGTTCATACCCGTCGTCGACTTTTTGGTCTCGGGTTCGGGCTCGGGGCCGCCTCCGCAGGCGGCAAACAAGGAAAGCGACAAAAGCGCCGCGAGAATAAGAGAAATTGCTTTTTTCATATTCGTCCTCCGAATTACAGTATATATTATAATTATACATCATAATTCTTTTCATTGCAAGCAAAAACGGCGCCAACGGCGCCGTTTTCGGTTATAGGATTCTTATTCGACCGTGACGGACTTCGCGAGGTTTCGCGGCTTGTCGACGTCGCACCCTCTGGCGATGGCGACGTAGTAGGCGAATAACTGCATGGGGATTATCGCAAGAATGGGCATTACCGCCTCGTCGAGCGTCGGCAAAACGATTTTTTCCTTATAGAAGCCGCCCTCGGCCTCGAGCTGACTTACGAATATGACGGCGGCGCCCCTCGCGGAGACCTCTTTGACGTTGCTGACCGTCTTTTCGAGCATGGCCTCGGTGGTCGCTACGGCGACGACGGGCACGCCCTCGGTGATAAGCGAGATAGTCCCGTGCTTGAGCTCGCCCGCTGCGTAGGCCTCGGAGTGCATATAGGAGATCTCTTTAAGCTTTAAGGAGCCTTCGCAGCAGAGGGCGCTGTCCTGCCCGCGGCCGATGAAGAACATATCGTGGGCGCCCTGATAGATAGAGGCGAGGCGCTTGTATTCGTCCTCATGCGTAAGGACCTCGGCCGCCTTTTCGGGTATGGCGCGCATTGCCGCGACTATTTCGCCGTAGCGGGCGTCGTCTATTGTGCCGCGGTCCTTCGCGAGGCGAAGGCCGAGGAGGTAGAGCACCGCGACCTGCGCCGTGTAGGCCTTGGTCGTCGCGACGGCGATCTCGGGTCCGGCGTTGGTGTAGACGACGTTGTCGACGGCGCGGGCTATCGACGAGCCGACGACGTTGACGATGCCTATCGTCTTTATTCCCTTCTCTTTCGCGAGTTTGGTGACCGCGAGGCTGTCGGCCGTCTCGCCCGACTGCGATATTAAGACTATGACGTCGCCCTCGTTGAAGACGGGCGAGGAGTAACGGAATTCCGACGCTATGTCGACGGTGACGGGCACTCTGGCGTATTTTTCAATAAAGGCTTTGCCCAAAAGTCCCGCGTGCATGGCGCTTCCGCAGCCGACGATCCTTATCTGCTTTATAAAAGAGGTGTCCTTAAGCTCGTTTTCGAGTATCTTTCCGCTTTCGGAGATGCGGGGGAATACGGTGTCGCGGAGCGTCGCGGGCTGTTCGTGCATCTCTTTAAGCATAAAGTGCGGATAACCGCCCTTTTCGGCCGCCTCGACGTCCCACGTCGCCGTCATGAGCTCTTTTTCGTGGAAGCCCTTGACGTAGTCGTAGAACTTTACGCCGCCGTCCTTGACGACGGCTATTTCGTTTTCGTCCAGAAGATAGTAGTCTCTCGTTTCGCTTAAAAAAGCGGGGATGTCGGAGGCTATGATTATCTCGTCGGCGCCTTTGCCGACGACGAGGGGGCTGTCCTTTCTGATGGCGTAGACCTCGCCGGGACGGTCGTCAAACATGACGGCGAGGGCGTAGGAGCCTCTGAGCATCGCGGCGGCGGTGAAGATGGCCTCGACGGCGTCGCCGATGTAGTAGCGGTCGATGAGGGCCGCGACGACCTCGGTGTCGGTGTCGGACGCGAAGGATTTGCCTCTCGTTTTGAGTTTGTCTCTGAGCTTGACGTAGTTTTCGATGATGCCGTTATGGACGAGCGTCACCATGCCGCTCTTGTGGGGGTGGGAGTTTACGTCCGACGGCTCGCCGTGGGTCGCCCAACGGGTGTGGCCGATGCCGACGTGGCCCGTAATAACGCCGTCGCCGAGCTTCTTTTCAAGCTCGGTAAGGCGCCCCTTCGATTTCCTTATCTCGACGGCGCCCGAGTCGCCGCAGACGGCGATGCCCGCCGAGTCGTAGCCGCGGTATTCGAGCTTTGAAAGTCCCGAAAGCAGTATTTTGACCGCGTCCCTTTTACCTGAGTAACCAACGATTCCGCACATAAAAAATCCACCTTTCTTAATTCGGCCACGCAGAAAAAGACCTTTGGGGTGTGCCGCCTCAAAGATTTTTCGCGTGCCGTAAAAGGTGGACGCAAAGGGCGCGACGGGCGGATCTGTTGCTCCCTCGCGAGAGTTTTTGCCGCCGTCTTTCGACTGCCCCGTGCCGCAAGACCATCCGCCGAATATTTCGATAAGTCTTGTCCTCGTCCTCCGCTTTCGCGGAGCCGGCGCTTTTTGCAGTTGATTTGCGTCCACGTTAAAATAATTATAACCGATTTTCAAAGAAAAGTCAAATATAAAAAGCGGCGGGGCTTATTGCCCCGCCGCAGGTTTATTATTTATTTTTTGAAAATCTTTTTTCTTTCTATGACGAGCGTCGCCGCCACGCCGACGAGGGACGCCGCCATAAGCGCTGTCAAAAGCCCTACGTCGCCGTCGCCGGGGCCGGGCGTCCCGTTCCCCGAAGCGTTCCCGGCGCCGTTTCCCGAAGCGTCGGAGCCGCTCGCGGGCGCGTCCCCCGAAGAAGTCCCCGACCCGTTAACCGCGGAGCCGGACGGATTTTCTTCGTTTATCACCTGAGTCACGTCGTAGCTTATATCGTAGTATTCGGCGACGTTTTCGCCGGTGCTGTGTTTTATGATAATGAATTCCAATAATAATACCGACGTCGGGTGTTCGGAATCGCCGGGAAATTTATAAGTCGCGGGCGCCGTTCCGCTCGTTATGAAGGCTCCGTCAACAAACGCGTCGCCGTCGACAAGCTGCCCGAGCGTTTCCTCGTCGATCGAGGGGTAATCGGAAATGAACTCGTATCCGTCGGCTTCCTTTACGCTTTGGATTTTAATCGTAATGCTCTTCGGATTTACCGTAACGATGAAGGCTTCCGTATGCGAGTTGCAGGACGCGATAGCAATAGAAGTATCCGTCACCGTCGCGGTTATCGTCGCGGTACCGGGTTTTAAGAAGCTCATGACCGGCGTCGTCGAAGTATCGTCCGCTATACTGACCGTGTCGCTGTCGGAGGTTTCCCATAAAACGGTCATGGTGTCGGAGAGCGTCAGTCCGTTAATGCAGAATACGCGGTTGTCGCCGTAGGTGCCTTCTTCATATCCGCCAATCGTAAACGCGGGAGGCGCGTAAACCGTGATGTAAATATCCGCCGTCGCCGTGCCGGCGCAGTTCGGCTGATCGGTCGTAGCCGTCACGACCACGTGGAATTCGCCGCTTTCGGTCGGGACGCCCGTAATCGTCGTGCCGCTCAAGCTCAGGCCCGCGGGAAGTCCTTCCACGCTCGTAACGGTTCCGCCCTCGACGTTTATGTCAATATCGGTCATCGCTTCGTTTATGCCCATCTCCTGCGAAGGGGCGCTGAGCGATATTTCGGGCTCTTTTATGACGGTTATCTTAACGTCGGCCGTCGCCTCGCCGCAGTCCGGGGTCTGGTCGCTTGTGACCGTCACCGTCACGTTGAATTCGCCGAGCGCGGTCGGGGCGCCGCTTATCTTCGCGCCGCTCCATACCACGCCCGCAGGAAGCCCCGTGACGCTCGTTATCGTCGCGTTTTCGACGGTTATTTCCATATCGGTTATCTCGTTGTTTCTGCATACCGTCTGAATGGAGTTGGAAACCGTAACCTCCGGCAGCGGATTTACCGTTATCGTAACGTCCGCCGTCGCCGTGCCGCAGCTCGGGGTCTGGTCGCTTGTGACCGTGACCGTCACGTCAAATACGCCGCTTACCACCGGAGCGCCGGTAATCTTCGCGCCGCTCCAGATTACGCCCGCGGGAAGCCCCGTGACGCTCGTTATCGTCGCGTTTTCGACGGTTATTTCCATATCCTCAATAGGGCTGTACATGGGCACCGTCTGCTCGGAGTTGCTGACCTCCACCTTCGGCGGCGGATTCATGGTAAGTTTACCCGGCAGCAACGTGATATTGAATATATTGCTGACGTCGGTGCCCTGTTCGTCATAGACGCGCAGGTCTAATATCACGTTCGACGCCGTGCCGGGCTCGCTTATCTCCCCCGAGAATTCGAAAACCTCGTAAGTGTAGCCGCTCGGCAGACTGCCGCTTTCAAGCGTAGCTTCTTCGCAGGTATAGGTCACGCCTTCGGCGTAGGGCCAGGTCATGGAGCCGGCGCGGAACGTCAGCGCGTTATCCGTTATCGTCAGACTGCCCACCAACGTCGTAATATCATAGTTCCCCTGAACCTCTTCGCCCGCCGCGTTCATTATTATAACGTCCTCGGCGGCCGTTATCGCTCCCTGGTGCGTGCCTTCTTCCATGGCCGCGACTTCCGCGTACACGTTCGTTGCGGTGTCGCCTTCGGCAAGGCTGCCCGACGCGATATAGTAGCCGTCTACTATCTGATCGCTGCCGTTAAACGGCTTGCTGTCGCTGTTTCCCCTGAAGGTGATTTCGCGCGCCGTGATCGTCAGCGTTCCGCAGTCTACCGTTAAGTCATAGTCGGACGAAAACGCGGTTACTTCGTCAAATTCTACCGCAATCGTATTATTGCAGTCATCGTTATCCGAAACGTAGGTGACCGAACCCGTAAAAATAACGTTTATGCCGCATATATCCGAAACAACAAAATCGTCAAAGCCTACCATATCCTGTTTCGTCAGCGGCGTTCCGTCGTAAACCTTGCTGTCGCTTGCGGTCATCAACGTCACGGGACGGGGAACGACGCCGATCACCCCGTAAGCGAGAGTTAAGTCGTAACGCCCCTGGTGTTCCAACGTGAAGGTGAAATCGTTTAGTATTATGCCTTCGGCTACGTGGGTGACGCCCGCG
>JAEEIO010000034.1 GCA_016281405.1 Clostridiales bacterium
CTCTTTTATTAAATTCGCCAGCTCCGATTTCACTTTTTTTCCGTTCCCTCTTGCTCTTATTTCGCCGAAATGCTATAATTAAATCAAATAAATCAACGGAGGCAAAAAAATGAAAACATCTTACGGACTACAGGTTTACAGCGTGCGCGACGCCCTCGGCGTCGACTTCAAGGGCACCCTCAAAAAGTGCCGCGAACTGGGCTACGAGGCCGTCGAACTTTGCGGTTTCAACAATATGACCGCCAAAGATCTGCTCGCCTACTGCGAGAGCCTTGATCTTCGCATCTCGGGCAACCACGAGAGATGGACGGCCGTCACCCCCGAAAACATCGACGCCACCGTCCGCTACTACAAGGAGCTCGGCTCGCCCAACCTCATAATCCCCGGCGCCGACCTCTCCACCCGCGAAAAACTCGACGATTTCATCGACCTTCTTAACTACGCCTCCCCGCGCCTCAAAAAAGAGGGGATAACTTTCGGCTATCACAACCACAGTCACGAATTCTTAAAAACCGAATACGGCGCCTTCATCCATAAGGAGCTCGAAGAAAAGACCGACGTTCTCTTCGAGCTCGACACCTACTGGGCCTATAACGCGGGCGAAGACCCCCTGGCGCTCATGAAAAAGTTTAAGGACAGACTGCCCGTCATCCACCTGAAGGACGGCCTCAAAGGCGGCCTCGGCAAAGCACTTGGCGAAGGCACGGCGCCCGTGAAGGAGGTCAGAAAGCTGGCGCTTGAAATGGGCGTTGAGATGATCGTCGAGAGCGAGACCTGCGACCCCACCGGCCTCGACGAAGCCGCCCGCTGCATGAACTTCCTCAAATCTTTAGAATAATAAAACGCTCACACGGCGGCCGTCATTTTTCACAAAAAACGGCCGCCGTTTTTTTGGTATATTATATATATAATTCCAAAAAAATGTGAAAAAACACTTGCAATTTTCTATATAATGTATTATAATATAGCAGACAATGAATAAGTGTCTTTATTTTGTCGTTCCTTCATTGATAGCAACGACGTAAAAAAGCCCCCGCAAGGCCTTGAAAAAGGCGTAAACAGTAAGGAGCAACGCAGTCGGATGGAAAAGACCGAAAAGAGAAACAGCGAATTCGTTATAGACCAGGGCTTCATTTTCAAATCCCTTTTGAAGCGCGCCTGGATGATCGCTCTCGCGGGCGTCGTTGCCGCGGCAATAGCGTTCGTGTGGTCGGCGTTTTTCATAAAACCCACCTACTCCTCTTCGATACTGCTCTACGTCAACAACACCTCCATCTCCTTCGGCGGCGCGAGCTTCAGCATAAGCGCTTCCGAAATAACCGCTGCCCAGAGCCTTGTCAAGACCTACGGCGTCATCCTCGACAACAGGACCACTCTTGAAGAAGTCAAAGAAAAGTCCGGCGTCGAATACAATTACAAATCGCTCTCGAAGATGATAAAATACACCAACGCCAACGGCACCGAGATCATGCAGGTCACTGTCACCTGCGGCGACCCGAACGAAGCGGCGAAGATCGCCAATACCATTGCCGAAGTCCTTCCCGTCCGCGTCCGCGAGATAATCGACGGCGCCTCGATGGCGGTCGTCGACAGCGCCGTGCCCAACCCCTCGAAGGTCGCGCCCAACATCACGCGCTACACCGAGATCGGCCTGCTCGTCGGCATAGTCCTTTCCGCGGCGGTCATCGTAGTCCTCGCCATGCTCGACAATAAGATAAGAGACGACGAATACATTCTCCAGAACTACGATTACCCGATACTCGCAAGGATCCCCGACCTCTACAATTCCGGCGGTTCGGGATACAGATACTACTACCGGCACGACCCCAGCGTGCTTGACTGATCGGGGGTGCCTGAATGTTTGATTTCGATTTTTTAAAGAAGAAAAAGAAGACGACCGCCTTCTCCGTCGAGGATAACCGCAAGACCCTTCACAAGAACCTCGAGTTCACCGCGACGGAACAGTATAAACTCCTCCGCACCAACCTCGATTTCACGCTCCCGCAGGGCGAAAAATGCCCCGTCATCGGCGTAACGAGCTCGATGCGAGGCGAGGGCAAGAGCGTAACGGCGATAAATCTCTCCTACGTTCTCGCCGAAAAGGGCAACAAAGTGCTTCTTATCGACTGCGACCTCCGCATCCCTTCGGTCGCCAAGAAGATGGAGATGCACAGCACTCCCGGCCTGACCGATCTTCTCATGGGCAAAACGGCCGCCATTTCCGAGTTCCAGACCAAGATACTCAAAAACTGGTATATCATCCCCTCGGGAAGCATCCCGCCGAACCCCTCCGAGCTGCTCGGCTCGAGCAGGATGGAGACGGTGCTTGAAGAGCTGAAAGAGGCCTTCTCCTACATAGTCCTCGACCTTCCCCCCGTCAACGCCGTGTCCGACGCCCTTTCGGTGTCGCACCTCATAACCGGAATGATAGTGGTCGTAAGAGAGAACTATTCCGAGAAAAAGGAACTCGAATCATGCTTGCGCCAGCTTCGGCTTTCCAACGTCCACGTCCTCGGCTGCGTCATGAACGACGCCAAGAGCGGCGGCGGCCTCTACGGAAAGTATAAGAAATACAAATACTACAAAGAATACCATCGCACCTCTTCCGACGAAGAGAAGGAAGAAAGCGAAAACTGACCGCGGTGTCACGTATGTCAAACATACTTGAACATAAAACAACCAAAATTTATTCATTTTGAAAGGATGAATATCAATGAAAAAGGCAATGGCAATCCTCATCATGATGGCAATGGTGCTCTCTCTGAGCGTCGTTGCGTTCGCAAACAACGGCGGCTTCATGCAGAGCCCGACCGGCGGCACCTCGCTCATAAGCTATCAGTTCCACACCGAGCAGCAGGGCGTCCTCTGGGTCGGTCTCACCAAGTATGCCGACAGACAGGATCTTCCCATGGAAGAGAGAGATCTTCTCGAGCAGGCTTACGCCGACATCGCCGGCGCCGACAACCTCACCACTCTTATCGCCGGTCTCAAGAAGATAGCCGGCAATCTTAAGAGCAACGTTGCGGCCAGCGACCTCTTCGACATCAGAATCTTCATCGATGGCGATCAGGTCCACAACACTCCCGTTGACGTCGTCCTCGGAATAGAGAACGCCGAAAAATTCGCCGCTCTCGTTCACATGGACGAGCAGGGCAACTGGACTGTCGTCGAAGGCGCGAAGATCAATGCCGACGGCAACCTCGAAGCCACTCTCAGCGAGTATTCTCCCTTCGCCATCGTTTTGGCCGACGGCACTCCGAACCCCGGTGACGGCATCGACATCGCTGTTTATGCTTCCATCATGGCGGTCGCCGCTATAGCCGTGGTTCTCGTCATCAGAAAGAGCTCCAAGAAGGCTGCCTGATAATCAGGGAATTGTAAACGGATATGGGGAAAAACGGTTTTAACAAAAAATATTATAAATATATAATCATTGTTTTGGTGGCTGTTTTTCTCATATCCGCCGTCTTGTTCGTCATGGCTCTGTGGGAGAGACAGCAGGGAACGTTCCCCTCTTCCGCGGTAGAAGAGCCCGTTATCAATTATAACGGTAAAACCTATACCCTTAAGTCCGACGTCGAGACCTTTCTGGTTATCGGCTTGGATAAGTATGAGGAAGAAAGCGGCTCGTCCGAAACGTTCAACAACAATAAGCAGGCCGATTTCCTCTTACTGTTCGTGCTTGATAACGCCTTGAAGAAATGCTCCGCGATACAGATCAACCGCGACACAATGGCAAACGTAAACGTGCTCGGAGTCGCAGGCAACCGCATCGATACCGTCGTCAAACAGATTGCGCTCGCGCATACCTACGGCAACGGTAAAGACGTAAGCTGCCGCAACGTCGCCGACTCGGTCTCGAGTCTGCTTCTCGGGATGCGCGTCACGCACTACGCTTCCGTTTTGCTCGACGCCGTGCCCATCCTTAACGATGCGGTAGGCGGCGTTGAGGTGCTCGTCACGGACGACTTTTCAGGAGTCGACGAAACGATCAAAAAAGGCGAGACCGTCACCCTCACGGGTGAGCACGCCTTGATTTACGTTCGCGCCCGCGAAGGCCTTGAAGACAGCACCAACATAGCGCGTATGGCGCGTCAGAAGCAGTATCTCAACGCTCTTTACAGCAAGACGCTTGCGGCTGCGAATAAAGACGCGGATTTCATCGCGAACACGGCCGCCAAACTTGGCGATTTTCTCGTGTCCGACCGCTCGGTCACGCGTCTTCAGGAACTCGCTGAAAAGATAACGGAATACGAATTCACGGGCATTGTATCGATCGAAGGTGAATCGAAAGTCGGCGAAAAGTTTATGGAGTTTTACGCCAACGAGGATTCGCTCAAACAGACAGTCATTAGCCTATTTTACGAACTGAAAGATTGACCTCTTTCATATACAGCCGGGAAGCTGAAAAGCTCCCCGGCTTTCGTGCTGTTTGCGTTGTCACGCGCCTTACGCCCTTTGAAACCGCCCGAAAGCCGCCCTGCGCGCCGTTTAGGCGGCGCGGACAAGGGATATATAGGTTTTAAGCGGCCCTTTTCCGCCCCTGCGTCGTTAAAAAGCAACGGCCATACGTCAGTATGGCCGTTCTTTTGTGCCTTGCAGGAACGAAAAATTGCTCGCTTAAAACTGCCACGCACCGCCCGAGCGAGAGATTTTCCGCGCGAGACGCGAAAAAGGCGGCGGAGCATACTGACGTATGCCCGCCGTCTTTGACAAAGTATCGCGCGAAAATATACGCTCCGGCGGCTATAGATCCCTTATCCGCACCGCCTTTTGCCGCGGTATAAGGCCTTTTATATGCTCTTCAGGTTCTTCATCGAATACTGCTCGAGCAGTTTCTCGTCGAAGGCGAAATCGTATTTATCGATTTCGCCGTTGATAAGGTCGTCGAACAGCTTGCCCTCGACTACGGTGCCTACGTAAGCATGTCCGTCTTCGTCGGCCTTTTCCAAAAGGGCGTTTATAACGTCCTCTTTAGAGGAGAAGTCCTGCTTGTAAATAATGTGAAGACCCTTCTGGTTGTTTCCGTTGGTATAGCTCTCGCTTATGCCGACTTCGCCGACTTCCAAAGACTTGGACAGATCGGTAAACTGAGGAACAAAGGAGTTGTTCCCGACGTCGAAGGAATAACCGCCGAACTTGACGGCGTAGAGGAAACCGTTCGAGTAGGTGACGTTGACGGTGTCGTAATCGTTGACGGTCTCTTCGTTCTCGGTTTTTGTCACGAGCGAGCCGGGATCCTTGGAATACTTCTCGGTGAGCGCTCTGAAATTGGCTTCGGACGGATTGGCGTTGTATTCGTCGACTATTTCTTCGGCCTTTGCGCGAAGCTCTTCCTCGGTGTATGTCTTGTTGACGGTTTCGCCGTTTTCCTCGACGGTGTAGCTGTCGTTTAAGTAGATGTGCATAACGCTGACGTAGTTGTCGAGAAGATACTGCTTCGACTGCTCTGCGGTGACTTCCATCGGGCCGCCCTCGTCGAAGAGATACTGCTGCAAAACGGCGATCTTAACGAGGATGCGGAGATGTTCCTTGAATTCTGCTTCGCTCATACCGAGTCTCGCCCTTATCTTCTTGACGGTGGTCTCGCCGTAGTTGCTTACCATCGAGCTGTAATAGTTAGCGACGTCGGTTATCTCTTCGGCGCCGAAGGGAAGCTCGTATTTGTCAAACAGCTTGAGCATGACGTATTGCTGCTTGAGGTCGTTGACGAGGCTGTCGGTGAGATACTGGTTGACGGTTATCGGATTTTCGGCGTCCTCGTCGTAAATATCGTCAAGCGTCTCTCTGAAGGTGGTTTTGAAATAATAACTGTAATAGTTGTAATAGGCGTCGTAATAGGCGTAATTGTAGTAAGCCCAGAAGTGATAGTTGTCAAACGGTATGGTGTCGGTCATACTGCCGTCCTTGGCAGTGACGACCGCTATCGTCTCGGGCCTCGAGCATCCCGCGAAAAGCGAGACGGCAAGAACGAGGGCGACGATTAAAAGAATTGTTTTCCTTAGTTTCATATTTTTCCTCCGATGACGGCGCGCCGTCATAAAATATAATAATTTTAATAATTTTACCACCTTTTCAATAAAAAAACAAGATGCCTTTTTTCATAAAAGGCTTTTTACAATGAAAATCGGCTGAAAAAACGGCAAAAAAAGAAAAGATGTTGAGATTTATTTCGGAAAGTGATATAATTATTTTATCAAAGAAAAAGGAGTTTTGATTATGCAGTATAAAATCGAAG
>JAEEIO010000035.1 GCA_016281405.1 Clostridiales bacterium
TCTTCACGGTCTCGAGACCCGATAGGACGGCGGTAAAGGTGAGTTCGCCCGAGGGCGAGCGGGTGAGCTTGACGTAGTTTCGCTCGTCCTGATAAAGAATCGCTCCCGCGTCCGCCTCGCTTTTCGCCGTGAGGACGGTTACCGAGACGTCCCCTTCGGGGAGGGCGGCCATCTGGCGGACGAGGCCGCCTACGGGGTGGAGTTCAAGGCCGTTTTCGCCGACCGTTCTTGCAAGAACGTCGGGCAAGACGGCGTAGACGGCGGCGGGGACGGGGGATTTGAAGTCGTCGCAAAGCGGGGTCGCGGAGGGCGCGACGGAAAAGTTCTTAAAGACAAGCGGTAAGGGGCCGTCCGGTTTTTTCCCTATCAGCGCGCCGAAAACGCCCGCATAGACGCCGTTTTTAAGGGCGGCGTAAGTCTTCCCTATTTCTCTTTTTCCGTTTTCGTCGATAATATAGGCCGTAAAGGAGTTATCGGCGCCGCGCTCTATAATGAAGGTGACGTGAAAACCTGCGGCATACGAAGCGAAGAGGTCGTCCTGTATCGGGAACTCGGTCGAAATGACCTCCTTGACGGGGCCTCCCTCGTATTCCCTCACGCAGAGGACGGCTTTCTTTCTGTCCTTGAACACGACGGCGACGAAGGGCGAGGACGTGGAGTCGCTCTCCCTTATCATAACGCCCGAGTTTTCGTAGTACACGTCGGCCGAAAGAGTAAAGGCGCCGAAGGCTTTTTCGCCGAATATTCTGAAGCAGTCGACGCCGTCCGAAAGCGTCCCCGCGGAGTAAAGCGTTATTTTTTCGCCGTCTTTCAAGGCGGCGCCCGTCACGTCGGGCGTGCCGATATCGAGCGAGAGATATTTGCCGTCGTATTCTCCGCGGCTCTTATCCTTTACTATCGCCGCGAAGCTTTCGCCGTCAAGGCGGACGTTTATCTTGCCGTCTTTCACCGGATATACCTCGCCCGTGACGTAGTTATATAAATTGTAAACCGGTTCGCTTTGGCCGAGCTTATAGACGGGTATCTCGACGGTTTTTCTTTCGCTCCCGCCGTTTACCGCAAGGATTACGGCGTCGTCGGCGTTATAACGGGCGTAGGCGAAGACGGACGAGGCGTCGTCCGAAGTAAGCGGCATAAAGCCGCCGTGGCGCATGACGTTTTCGTGGTCGGAGCGGAGTTTTATAAGGGTCCTGTAGGTGCCAAGCAGCTCGTAATTCCATTTGCTCTCGTCCCACGGGAAGCTCCCCATATCGCCGAAGCAGGCCGAGTGTCCCTCGAGGCCTATCTCGTCGCCGTAATACAGCGACGGACTGCCGATATAGGTAAACTGCACCGCCGCCGCGAGCGCCGCTTTTTCGACGCTCCCGAGGTTTGTTAAAACTCTCGCGGTGTCGTGGCTCGCGAGCAGATTGAACTCGCTCTTTGCGACGACGTAGGGCACCTTGGCGGCGCTCTGATAGAGCTTCGTTAAAAGCTCGGAGGCGGTGAAGCTTTTATAAACGGGCTTGCCCGTCGACTCGTCGCCGGGCTTATTGCGGGGCGCGCCGAAGAAGCCGTAGACGGGTCCCGCGAAATCCTCGTAATTCCAGACGGAGTCCAAAGCCGTTCCCTGCCGTTCCTCCGGGAGAACCGTCGTCTCGCCGATAAGCACGCTTTCGGGATTTATTTTTTTCATATACTCGCGGAAGCCGCTCATAATCTCGTAGCCGTTAGTCGACGAGGCGTTGTAGGCGGGGACGTCGAGCCGCCAGCCGTCCATGTTATATGGCGCGGCGAGGAAATACAAAAGCGCGGAATCCTTGTTTCTGAAGATTATGTTTTTGGTGTAATCGCTCTCGAAGTTTATCTTGAAAACGCTCTCGCTGTAGACCGTTTTGACGTTCGGCCAGGTCTTGTTTTTTTCGAGAACGTAAAAGTCCTTGAAGGGGGTGTTTTCCGACTGATAGGCGCCGTTTTCGGGCCAGTAGCCCGACTTGTTATACTGCTTGGAGTTTGCCGTCGAGTAGAGCCAGACGCCGTCGGTTATAAATCTCATCCCGTTTTCGTGGAGAGCCGAAATAAGCGCCGAAAGCTCGCGGTTGGTGCCGTAATATCTGCTTACCGTCAGAAAATCGTCGGGGCCGTAGCCGACGTTGAAGGTGGCCTCGAAAATGGGGTTGGTGTAGACTGTCTCGACGCCTAAAGTATTTTTGAGATAGCCTATTTTAGAGTATATGCCCGCGAGGTCGCCGCCGTAGTAGTCGAGACCCGTCGCGCGTGCGACGTTCGGATAAAGATAACCCGTGCGGGCGGTGCCCCACGGTCTCGCGGTCGCGCCCGAATAGGAGCTTTTGCCCGCGTCGTTAAGGGCGTCGCCGTTAAAGAAGGAGTCGGGGAAAATTGAGTAATAGACAGTTCCCTGCGACCACGCGGGAGTCTCGAAGCCGGGGGTGAGTATAAAGTAGTTATAGGCGGTTTTTCCCGGGTCGGAGGCGGTGAGGCCGTAGGTGGTGTAATATAAAGTCTTGCCGTCTTTCCCAAGCGAAAAGGCGTAATATCTGTTTTCCGCCGACGCCGTAAGAGCGGCGGAGTAGTAATCGAACCGATCGTCGGAGCGGGAGAGGGTCATTTGAACCTCTGAGGTCTCGGAAAATTTCGCGCCGTATCCCTTAATTACGACGGACGCCGACGAAATATCGCCCTTCGCCGTCCGCAGGTAAAGGGTGACGGCTTCCGCGGCGGTTTTACCGCCCGAAAGATAGACTTCGGACTGATCGTGAAATACGGCCGAGGCGTTGACGCCGTCTATATAGGCGTCCGAATAAAGCAGGTCGGGCGCGTAATCGGTATATATGCCCGAGGCGCTCTTGCCTCCGTTCGGGACGTCGTAATTCTCTTTAAGCCTGCCAGTCGACATATCAACTTCTCCTTTATACTCCCACGCCTTATAGGCGTAGTCGTTTTGTTTTTCGCCCTCGCAGGCCGAAAGCAAAAACGAGGGCAGTATCAAGAATACGGCAAGCAAAAAAGCCGTTATCCGCTTTTTCACCACGGCACCTCCCCGAAAGATTTCAAAATGATTATACTATATCTATATATAAAAGTCAAGTGAAAAAGAAATACCGCCATCGGGCGGTATTTCAGTTTGGAGTTTACAACTTTTAAGCCCAAGGATTGGAGCTTTCGGGCTTGCGGATATCGGGCAGTAAAAACTGCTCCCAGAGATACCACTTGCCGTCCTTAGCCTGACGGAGTTTTACCTGACGGGGGCTGTCGGCGCCGCCAGAGGTGAGCCACATCACGGCGTAGCCCGCGTCGTTATAGCTGTAGGGGTTGTCCTTGACGACCACGGTGTAGGGCTCGGAGGGGGTGTAGTCGTTATTCGGGGTGGCTCCGGCAAAATAGGACATGGGGATATAATATTTGCCGTCGGAGAAACGGTCGGCGATAAACTGCTTGTCCATGTTGGAAAGGGGTCTCGGGCCGCCGAGGAAATCGAGCATGGCGAGCGAAAGATCCTTATCCTTCGGATAGAAGCAAAGCGCCAAAACGGTGAGAGCGGCGGTGTCGAAGGGAGTGGAAAGGGCCGCCTGCGGGAGAGCCTTGAATTCGTCGAGAGTCTCGGGGAGCTTCTGGAAAACCACGTTTTCGGTCTTGTTTCCGGCCTTCTGTAAGACCTCGTTCGCTTTTTTCTTGATGTCGTCAAAAAGTCCCATTGTTTTTTCTCCTTCTTTTTTTATCGAAGTAAATACTTCTTATGTTTTAATTATACTACTTTTTTTGAATTAAAGCAAGCGAGAATTGCAAAAAAACGCGGCATTAGGCGGTGCGAATAAGGGATTTATAGCCGCCGGAGCGGATCTTTTCGTGCGATACTTTGTCAAAGACGGCGGGCATACGTCAGTATGCTCCGCCGCCTTTTTCGCGTCTCGCGCCGGAAATCTCTCGCTCGGGCGGTGCTATTCAGTTTTACGCGAGTAATTTTTCGTTCAGACAAGGCAAAAGGGGGCGGCCATACTGACGTATGGCCGCTTCTTTTTAACACAGTATGAACGGAAAAGGGCCGCGTAAAACCTATACATCCCTTATCCGCACCGTCTTTTGACGCCGCGTTTTTCGGTTAATCGTTGAACTGCGAATACCACTCGTTGACTTCGGCGGTTATCTCCTCGCCGCCCGTGGCAAGCCACTCGGTGACGAAGGTATCGAAGGAGTCGAGCTCCGCTTCACCTACTATTATGTTGACGTATGCCGTCCACTGCATGACGTCGAGCGCCTCGAGGTACTTATTCATATTCTCGCTCGGGGCGGCGCTATACATGCTGAAGGCAAAATATCCTTCGACCTCGCGGACGTCGACCAGCTTCTGAAGCGAGCCGTTTTCCTTGAAGAGAGCGTACCAGCCCCAGTTTCTGTAAACGCCGTTATCGAGGTAGTCGGAAATCGAGGCGTAGACAGACTTGTCGACCTGACTGAGTCTGCTGTCGTCTCTCTTTTCAATGGCCTCGGCAAGCTCCTTGAGCTGGTCGTATTTGAGCTCGTTAGCCTTCGAGGGGGCTATGGCGCCCATGGTGTTGGCGGGCGAGAGCTTCCATATCTCGTTGCCGGCCTCGTCCTGCATCATGGTGGCGTGAAGGTCGCTGCCGCGCTCGCCCTCGCTGACGTCGAGGT
The DNA here is from genome assembly GCA_016281405.1 of Clostridiales bacterium. GTDB lineage: Bacteria > Bacillota > Clostridia > Oscillospirales > RGIG5299 > RGIG5299. The sequence continues at coordinate 4,651 of JAEEIO010000035.1, forward strand.
AGAGATTGAGTATTTTAATGAAAACTTCGGGATATTTGGTATCCTTCGATACGGCGTAGAAGGTGTAGGCGGGGATTGACGAAAGCACCCTGGCCTCGTGCCCGTCGGCCGCTATGAAGGGGACGCACTCGATGTTCGCGCTGTGGTTTCTCACTACCGTCTGCGCGTAGGTGAGGCCCGAGGTGGCCGCGCCGACCACTATGCCCGCGGTGCCGCTGTTCATCTGGTTGCCCGCGTCGACGCCTGGGGTGAGGGAGGAGAAGTCGTCCTTTATAACGCCGCTCGCGTAGAGTTCTTTAATGTCTCTTAAGACTTCCTTTATCTCGGGCTGAATGCCGCCGTATACGAGGTGTCACGTGCCGTCGTCGACCCAGGCCTGCGGCATACAGCCGTAGGCCGAGAAGAGGCCCGCGAAACTGCCGTAGACCGACGAGTCGGCCGCGAGGCCGTAGGTATCCTTGACGTTGTTGCCGTCGGGGTCCTGATAGGTAAAGGCCTTCATGACGTCGATGAGCTCGTCGTAGGTAGAGGGCATTTTGAGGTTAAGGTTTTCGAGCCAGTCGGTTCTTATCCAATAGAAGCCCGCCGAGGCGCCGCCGACGTTATAGAACTGCGGGAAGCCCTTTATCTTGCCGTCGAAGGTGCAGGGACGGAAGATGATGGGATCGAACGAGTCGATGACCTCCTTCAGGTCGTCGGAGGCGTATTGCTCGATGACCTCGTCGAGGGCGTAGAGGGCGTCGTTCTCGTTCATCATCTTGAGGTTGGAAAAGCCCGCGTCGAAATAGCCGACCTCGAGAAAATCGGGCACCATGCCCGCCGAGACGGCGGTCGTCAGCTTGGTGTAATAGTCGACGTCGGTCGCCATACCGAGAGTGAGCTTTAATTTGACGCCGAGTTCTTTGCGGATGTAGGTGTTCCAGACGTTGTCCTCGGCCGTCTCGCCGAGAGCGTTCAGGACGTCTGAAATGGCCGTCACGGGCTTGCCGTAGGTGACGGTTATCGAGGGGGAGTATTTTCCGAAAGGTCCTTCCTCGACCGTGACCTCTTCTTCGCAGGCGCAGAGTGAAAGCACGCCGACGAGCGTGAGAAAAGCCAGTATGACCGCTAATGTCTTTTTCATATAACTGCTCCTTTCAAATACGCGTTACGAAACAATTATGTATGTATATAAATAATTTGTCAAGGATTATTAAATAATTTTTCGGTAAGCGTCTTGACCCGCGCCTCGCGTTCTTCCCGCTTCCCCGCGCTTTTATAAAACCCGCGGCGGCGGCACCACATAATAACGTCGCCCTCACGGGTCCCTTTCGGGAGCCTTCCGAGGGCGATATCGAAGGAGCGGCCGTCGTCCTTCACGGCGACGGCCACGCCGTTTTCTATTCTGTCAACGGTGAAATAAAACATATCACTTCTCCGTTCTGCAGATCAGTTCGCCCGACGGCTTCTGATAGAAGACTGTATTCCCCTTTTCATAGGTCAGAAACACGCCCGCGCCGACCTTTGCGAGAGTTTTGAGAGTCGCGGGGGACGGGTGATTATACGAATTGTTCTTCCCAACCGAAATAACGGCGTAGGTCGGCCTCGCGGCGACGATAAACTCCTTCGAGGACGACTTGTCGGAGCCGTGGTGGCCGACCTTCAGAACGTCGCACCGAAGCCCGTCGCCGTAGGCGGCGACCATTTCGCTCTCCGACGTCTTTTCGGCGTCGCCCGTGAAGAGATAGCTCCTTCCGCCTATCGAGATTTTCAGAACTACCGAGTAGTCGTTCATCTCTTCGTAGTCGGTCCCCGCGGGCGCGAGGACTTTTACCTCGGCCTCGCCGAGAGTGAAGACGTCGCCCGCCGCCGCCTTCGTCACCGTCTTTCCCCGGTCATCGATGACCTCGAGCAGGTCGAGGTAGACGGGCGAGTCGAAGACGACGCGCGGCATCATTATCTCGCCGTAGTCAAACTTTTTCAGTATGTTTGCCATGCCGCCGATGTGGTCCTTGTGCGGATGGGTGGCGACTACTATATCGAGCCTTTCGACGCCTCTCGCCTTCAGATAACGCTCGACCGTTATCTGCGTCGAGGTGTCGCCCGCGTCGATGAGCATGGTCTTTTCGCCGCATTTTATAAAGGCGCAGTCGCCCTGACCGACGTCAAGAAAATGGACCTCGATGACGGCGTCGTCGACGTCGGCGTACCTGTTTCTGTTTGAAAAATACTCGTAGCATAAGGTGAAGGCGACGAGCGCGACGACAAGCACGCCGACGATGATCGCCGGAGCGCTGCTTTTATTTTTCGAAAAAATGCCCATGCTCTCGCCTCCTTTATATTATTTTAACACGAAGGGAGAAAGAAGGCAAGAAAAAAGAGCGTCGAAAGACGCTCTTTTTGATTTGGATTTACGCGTTATTTCCGCAGCCCGACGGGGCGGCCGTCTCGGATGAGTCCGCCACCGACGAAACGGGGTCGGAGGATTCGGGCGCGGGAACGTATTCGCCGCCCGCGAAGTCGTTAGCCGCGACGCCGTTAACGCTCTTTACGGTGACGATGGCGCCTGCCCAGCCCATGCCCATATCGAAAACGGAGAAGTGGGCTTTGCCGTTTTCATCGAGGACTTTTTCGGCGTCGACGTTCATCGCAGTGAACTTATTTCCGTTTATCTCGGTTACTATCTTGCCGTCCTCGACGGAAAAGACGACGTGAAGCGGGCCGTCCATCGGGACGGCGGGGATTTCGGCGCCGTAGCGGACGGGGTTAAGGCTCGCGTTGCCGCCGAATACGCCGAAGTTATCGGAGTCCTTGAGGCAGAAGAAATAGCCCGCAGTCTTGGAGGTGTCGCAGGTCGGGCACATGGTGTTGCCCGTCATTATGTTGTTTTTGTCGGTGTAGGCGGCGAAGTCGCCTATCTCGCCGCTCGAAAGGAGTATGCCGAAGCCGTAGCCTAAAGAGGCGCCCGCTATCTCGACGGCAAGTCCGTCGACCTCGAGGTCGACGACGAGTCCGTCAACCTTGACTTTTTCGCCGTAGACGATGCCCGAGTGCAGGTAATTGTTGCCGCCCGTCGTGTCGAGGACTATCTCGCCCGCGGCGGTGACGTCGATAAAGCCGGGTTCGTGGCCCTGTTTTGTAAATGGCGCAGCTTCCTTCCAGTTTGCAGAGAGGGCGCCGGCGGCCGTGACGGTCACGGCGAGCGAAATCGCGAGCGCGAGTGAAACGACTGTGATCAAAGCTTTTTTCATCGTTATTTCTCCTTTACGGTTTTATGCTTATATTGTAGCTCTTAAATTCGTCGAATTATATATAAAATCGGTCTTATTTTGTATATTTTAAGACTTTTTTACAGCCGTAAAAAGCAAAAAAAATACCGCCCGAGGGCGGTATTTTTTGTCTTGAGTTTTAAACTTGATTACGCTTTTCTCGCTTTGAGAAAGAA
>JAEEIO010000036.1 GCA_016281405.1 Clostridiales bacterium
CACTCCCTCGGTGTCGCCTTTCAAGAAACGCACGGCGCCGTCCACGGCCTCGGCGTAATCCTTTTCGCTCACCTTGCCCGCGCACGGGCCGAGACAGCGCCCGATGTGGTAGCAAAGGCAGGGCCTCTCCCTCGGAACGACCTTCCCGCATTCGGGGAGCATAAAGACCCGCCCCGCGCTGTCCAAAAGGCTTTTCGCGGTGCCTTTTGTGTAATACGGCCCGAAAAACACCTTTGCCGACGGCTTCCTGTCGGCCACGCGCAGGACGGGGAAGCGCCCCTCGACAAGCTCTATATAACAGAGCCCCTTGTCGTCTCGAAGCAGGACGTTATACTGCGGCATATACTCTTTTATGAGATTCCGCTCGAGCAAAAGCGCCTCCATCTCGGTCCTCGTCTTCATGACGTCGAAGCGGTCGATATTCGAAACGAGGGCGTAGGTCTTCCTGTTGTGGTTCTCGACGGCGGTGAAATAGCTCGTCACGCGGTTTTTCAGGTTTTTGGCCTTGCCGACGTAAATGACCTCGCCCCCTGCGTCCTTCATCATATAGACGCCGGGGGTCTCGGGGAGATGTATGGCTTTTTCGCGTAAGGCCGCGATCTTTACTTTATCCATATCTTTATTATATCACGCCGCCGCCGTTCATATCAAGTATAATAAATAACGGTTGACAAAATATCTTATTATGTTATAATTATCAAATGCATCATAATAAGACGGGAGGTCGGCGGGACGTTTATGAACGGAAGGCGAAAACTGATTTTATCACTTCTTTCGCTTTTGTCGGCTTTCGTCTTGTTTGCCGTCGCGGCCTGCGACGGCGCCTCGACTGAAAACTCGTCGGCGACGCCTTCCGAAGACTCCCTGACCCCCTCGTCCGAAGATATCTCCTATCCCGACGAATCGGAGATAGAAGACCCCGAAAGCCTCGCTTTGAGTTCGACGGAGGAGACTTCGTCGGAAGCATCGTCGGAGACGTCCTCTGCCAAGTCGAGCGCAGTCAAAAAGCCCTATTCCTTCGCGCCGAAATACGCCGTCGTCTACGAGCCGGCGGTCGATTATTTCCACTATGAAAAAGGCGCCGACAAAAAAGTGAAGCCCGCAAGCACCGCCAAGCTTATGACGGCGATCGTCGCTCTCTCCCTTCTTTCTCCCGAAGAAACGCTTACGGTCGGCGACGAGCTCGACCTCGTCGCAAAGGACGCCAGCCGCGTGGGACTTTCCAAGGGCGACGCCATGACCGTGCGCGAGCTTATTTACGGGCTTATGGTAGCGTCGGGCGGCGACGCGGCCTATACTCTCGCCGCGGCGGCGGGCAAAAAGCTTTTGCCGGGCGAGACATCTCCCAAAAAGCTGATAGACGCCTTTATGAAGGCCGTCAACGAGGCGGCCGACCTTAACGAACTGACGGCCGTTTGCAACTTCGTCACGCCCGACGGCAACGACGCCGAAAACGGCCTCGTCACGGCCCGCGCCATGGCGATAATAGCCGCGGAGGCGATAAAGAACGAAGTCATAAAAGAGGCGACCTCGGCAAAAAGCCACACCTTCAGATACACCTCGACGGGCAAGGAAAAGACCTATTACAACACCAACAAGCTTTTACGGAATACCAGCGAATACTATTCGTCCTACGCCGACGGCATAAAGACCGGCACCACCTCCGAGGCGGGCAACTGCCTTGTGGCGGGGGTCCGCTTCGGCGAACGCTATTTCATAATCGTTGACCTCGGCGCAAAAAGCGACGAATACAGATATAAAGACGTCCTCGAGCTTATAAAAATGTGTAAGACCTTCCCCGAGATAGAGCTCCCGCCCGAAAGCTCAGACCCCGAAGCCTCCTCCGACGTCTCCGACGTTTCCGATCCCGAAAGCTCCGTCGTCTCCGACCCCGAAGCCTCTTCCGACGTTTCGGACGTCTCCGAGCCCGAGATCTCCTCCGACGTCTCTGACGTTTCCGACCCCGAAACCTCCTCCAACGTCTCCGACGTCTCCGAACCCGAGATCTCCTCCGACGTCTCTGACGTTTCCGAACCCGAGACCCCGTCTGACGTCTCCGACCCCGCGAGTTCCGAGTCCGAGAGTTCGGAGCCCGAGAGCTCCGAAAGCGAAAGTTCCGAGCCCGAGCCGTCCTCGGACGTCTCCGAGCCCGAAACCTCCTCCGACGGTTCAAACGAAAACACCACCTCCGTCCCGCCCGAATACGGGAACGAATAAGAAGGAATGATATAAATGCCCATAACCGAAATACTTAAAGAGAACGCCGAAAAATACGGCGCCGACGTCGCCCTCGTCGAGCTCGACCCCGAAAAAAGCTTTCGGGCCGAGATAACCTGGCGCGAGTTCAACGACGAAGCGAACCGCTTCGCGAATTTCATTATTTCAAAAGGCGTCAAAAAGGGCGACAAGGTCGCGATCCTCATGATGAACTCGATAAGGTGGCTTATCGTCTATTTCGGCGTTCTGAAGACGGGCGCGCTCGCCGTTCCGCTTAATTTCCGTTACGTCACGTCGGACATAGAAAAGTGCTTAAAGACGGCCGAGGCCGACGCCCTCGTCTTCGGAAGCGAATTCAACGAGCGGCTCGAACCCATAAAAGATATGCTTTCGGTCATGAAATTCGCCGTCTGCACCGACGACGAAAACACCCCGCCGTTTGCCGAGCGTTTCAAGGACGCCGTCGCGGGTAAAAGCGCGAAAGACCCCGCCGTCCCGCTTTGCGACGCTGACGACGCTGCCCTTTATTTCACCTCGGGCACGACGGGCGCGCCGAAGGCGATATTGCACCCCCATCTTTCGCTTATGACGGCCTGCGTGACCGAGCAAAAGCACCACGGTCAGACAAAAGAAGACACCTTCTTATGCATCCCGCCCCTCTACCACACGGGCGCGATAATGCACTGGTTCGGAAGCTTCCTTGTCGGCGGCAAGGGCGTGCTCTTACGCGGAGTGAAGCCGAAGACGATAATTAAAGCCGTTTCGGACGAAAAGGCGACGATAGTCTGGCTTCTGGTGCCGTGGGCGCAGGATATATTGGACGCCGTCGACAGCGGCGAGATAAAACTTGAAGACTATAAACTTTCGCAGTGGCGTCTTATGCACATAGGCGCACAACCCGTGCCGCCGAGCCTTATTCACCGCTGGCTCGTCACCTTCCCGACCCATCAGTACGACACCAACTACGGCCTCTCCGAGTCGATAGGTCCCGGATGCGTCCACCTCGGCGTCGAAAACGTCGACCACGTCGGCGCGCTCGGGAAACCGGGCTTCAACTGGCAGGCAAAAATCGTCAAGGAAGATATGACCGAGGCGGGAAACGGCGTCACCGGCGAGCTTGCCGTCAAGGGCAACGGCGTCATGAAATGCTACTATAAAAACCCCGAGGCGACCGCCGAAGTGCTCCGCGACGGCTGGCTTCTCACGGGCGATATGGCATATAAGGACGACGACGGATTTATCTATATAGTCGACCGCAAAAAAGACCTCATAATCACGGGCGGTGAAAACATTTTCCCCGTCGAAATAGAAAACTACCTCCGCGCAAACGACAAGATAAAGGACGCGGGCGTCATCGGCCTTCCCGACGACCGCCTCGGCGAGATAGTCGCCGCCGTCATTGAATTAAAGGACGGCGTGACCTCCGACGAGGCCGAAATGGCGGCCTACTGCGAAGGGCTCCCGCGCTACAAGCGCCCACGCCGCTACTTCTTCGAAAAAGTCCCCCGCAACCCCACCGGCAAGATAGAAAAGGTCGTCCTCCGCGAGAGATACTGCAAGGACACCCTCGTGAACGAACAACTGAAAAGATAAAAAAACAGGGCCCAACGGGCCCTGTTTTTTTTATTTTAATATCTTTTTTTCCTATACCCTACCACAATGCCCGCCTTGATGAGAAGCACGACGAGGGCGGGGATGAGAATGAGCTGAATGAGTATGCCGGGCCACGCGTCGACGAAGGCGCCCGCTATGAAGGCCTCAAGTCCGAACGGCTTGCCGAAAAAGACGAAGACCCATTTGACGACGGCCCAGATAACGCGCCCGAAGAGCATGGAGGCTATGAGCGAAACGAGGGCGTTGACGTAGTCGCTTTTGATGAACTTCGCGAAAAGTCTGAAAAGAAGGCCCGCCGCGAGACCGTAGGCCGCAAGCTCGAAGGCCATGGGAACAGCCGAGTAGGGAAAGGGCGGCATCCCGAAAATAAGGGTGCGTAAAAGCGGCGTGACGGCGCCGCAGATAAGCCCGTATTTCCACCCTAAAACGAAACCGCAGACCATGACGGGAATATGCATGGGAAGAAGCATATTGCCTATCGCTTTAAGCTGACCCGTAGCAAGGGGCAGCACAAGGCCTATCGCTATAAACATCGCCGTTAAAACTATATTGAGAACCGCGCTTTTTCGTTTCATTCAATCACCCTCCGATTTGATATGTTTTAATTTTAGCATATCGGCGCGCCCTTGTCAACCGCGGACAACTTTTGCCGTTTGTCTTGAAACGCCGCCGTTTTGGTGCTATAATAATTGAAGTTTCGTTCGGAGATGATTTTTTGGACGTCTTTTTCGTCACCCTCGAGCAAATGCTCTTGCTCTTTTTCTATATCGCGATAGGCTTCGCCTTCCGTAAAAGCGGGATCGTCAAAGAAAATCTCGCCGCCGTTTTGGCGACGCTCGAGACTTTCGTTTTCCTCCCCATGCTTTGCTTCAACACCTTTTCGACCAATATGACGGTCGAAAACGTCGTCAATAAATGGCCGATAATCGTCGTCTCGTCGGTACTGCTCGTCGCGGTCTACGCCGTTTCGATCCCGACGGCGCGCCTTTTCGCGAAGGACAGGGCGGGAAGGGCGATTTTTATTTACAGCTTCGTCATCCCCAACGTCGGATATATCGGCTACCCCCTCGTCGAAGCGGTCTTCGGGAGCGAGGCGCTCTTCGACTTCATGATGTTCTGCCTGCCGCTGAATATTTTCATCTATACCGTCGGAATAAATATGCTTACGGGGCGCACGAAACTCAGTTTGAAAACGATTTTTAACCCCACGATTATTTCGATAATCATAGGCTCCGTCGTTGGCCTCACGGGACTTAAAATGCCCTCCCTGATAACGGGCATAACCTCCGCGGGAGCGGCCTGCATGGCCCCCGCCGCCATGATACTGACGGGATACGTTTTAGCCCGCTCGCCCCTTAAAAAGATGCTCGCAAATCCGAAAATGTATTTGGCGGCTCTGATGCGCCTTATCATCTTTCCCGCCGTTTTCGGCGCGCTCGTATGGCTTTTCTGTTTTCTTACGGGAATCGGTACGTCCCACGTCTTCCTCGCCGTCACCGCCATGTGCCTCCCGATGGGCTTGAACAGCGTCGTCTTCCCCGAGGCGGCGGGACTCGACGGCACCCTCGGCGCCCAGTCGAGCTTTATTTCGAACGTCCTCGGCATTATCACCATACCGCTTGTCTTCGCCCTTATTTCCGCCCTCGGGATAACCCCGTGATTTTTGCACGATTTTACAAAAAAAGCACGATTTTACAATAATCGCCGCTTTTTTTTTGCTATAATGGTGCAAAACTTAAAGGAGAGAAAACAATGAAAAAAGAAGTAAAAATCACTATCATCGTCGCGATCGTAGCGGTATTGCTCGTCGGCGTATTCGTCGGCGTCATGCTCGCGATGAAAAAGCCCGCCGAAGTCGGCGCGAAGGCGATAACCATAGTCGTCGTCCACAAGGACAAGACCGAAAAAACTTTCAACTATAAGACCGACGCCGTCACTCTCGGCGAACTTGTGAAGGAAAAGAAGCTCGCTTCGGGCACCGACAGCGAATTCGGCATAATGATAGACACCGTCGACGGCGAGACCGCCGATTCGGCCAAGGAAGAATGGTGGTGCATCACCAAGGGCGGCGAAATGCTCATGACGGGCGCCGACAGCACCAACATCGCGGACGGAGAACAGTATGAGTTCACCCTTACTGTCGGATGGTAAACGAAGGCTTATAATGATATGCCTGTCGGCGATGTGGAGCGCGCTCCTCTTCGCGGGACAGTATGCCTTAAGCGCCATCGCCAACGTCGAGGTGGTGACGCTTCTCATTATGGTTTACGCCTACGCCTTCGGCTACTGGACGTTTGCCACCCTCCCAGTTTTCGTCCTTCTCGAAGGACTCGTCTGGGGCTTCAGCTGGTGGTGGCCGACCTACCTCTATATATGGATCTTCCCCGCGCTTATAGTCGTCCTGCTTAAAAAGGCGGGTATGCGCTACCGCGTCATCTACGCCCTCGCGGCGGGACTTTACGGGCTTATTTTCGGCTTTTTCTTCGCCATACCCAACCTTTTCATAGGCGGCCCCGCCTATATGTTCTCCTTCTGGGTGAGCGGCATCCCCTTCGACCTCGTTCACGCGGGCGCCAATTTCGTTATTTCGCTTATCCTCTTTATGCCTCTCGCGAAGGTGGTCGAAATGCTCGCCGTCAGAACGGGACTTTTACAAAAAAAGCCCGATAATTTACAAAATAAGTCCGTTTCGGAAAACGGTATTGAAAAATAAAGTAAAAAAGTATAAAATCAAAGGTGGGAAACCGCCTTTGATTTTTTATTAAGGAGAAATAAAAATGAAAGAAATAAAACTCGGCGTAATAGGCCTCGGCGGACGCGGCAGACACGTCGCGATGTATATAAGAAACGCCGCAAAATCGCTTGCTCTTGCCTCAGTCAGGGTGACGGCCGTCTGCGACCTTAAGCCGAAGGAAGAATGCATAAAATACGCCGCCGCCGACGGCTACGACCTCGATATTTCTGCCGCCGAATTCTTCGCCACGGCCGACGAGCTTCTGGAAAAGGCCGATATCGACGCCTGCATAGTCGCCACAAGGTGCAACCTCCACACCGACCTCGCGGTAAAGGTGCTCGAGAGAAATATCCCGCTTTTCCTTGAAAAGCCCGTCTCGACCACCATCGACGACCTTCTCCGCTTAAAGGCCGCGGGCGACGCTCACGACCCCGGCGTCGTCGTCTCCTTCCCGCTCCGCTACACTCCGCACGTCAAAGTCGCCAAGAAGATAATCGAGCGCGGCGACATAGGCGACGTCGCCTTCGCGAACGGCTGGACCCGCGTCGCCTACGGCGGCGTCTACTACCACGACTGGTATCGCGACGAAGGCATTACGGGCGGCCTCTTCCTTCAGAAATCGACCCACGACTTCGACTATATAAACTACCTCGTCGGCAAAAAGCCCGCCGAGATCTGCGCCGTGAAATCCAAAATGGTCATGAAAGGCGACCGCCCCGCGGGACTGCGGTGCGACGCCTGCCCCGATAATCCTACCTGTCCCGAGGGCATCGTTCAGATGCGCCGCGTCTACGGCTACGCGCCCGACAACAGCATGTGCTGCTACGCCGTCGACACCGGCAACGAGGACTCGGGCTCCGCCATCCTCCGTTACGAGGACGGCTCGCACCTAAGCTATTCGCAGGCCTTCTTCCTCCGTAACCTTCGCTCCTGCGGCCGCGGCGCGCTGATATGCGGAAGCGAGGGCTCGGTATCCTTCGATTTCAACAGCGACACGATAGTTTTCGCGAGGACCTACGAGCCCGTCGTCGAGGAGATAAAAGTCAGCGGCGCGGGCGCCCATTTCGGCGGCGACGAGAGACTTACCGAAAACTTCGTCAAAATGGTTCTGGGTCTCGAAAAGTCGATAGCGCCTCTCGAAGAGGGACTTATGTCGGCGCTCATCTGCCTCAAAGCAAGGCAGTCGGCCGAAACAAGGCTTTTCAAAAAGATAGCTTTCGAGAAATAAAATATAATGAAAAACGCACCGCTTTAGACGGTGCGTTTTTTACTGCCGCCGCCATACAGCCGCCGCGGCTTACTCAAAAAAATGTTTTTTCGCTGTTTTTTGAAAATAATAATTAAAAAGTGAAACCGACGGGGCGAAAAAGTTGTTATAATAAGTGTAAGACGCTTGAAAGGAGGCGGGACGTTGAAGGACGGCGAAATAGTCGATCTGTTTTTCGCGCGTGACGAAAGGGCCCTTTCGGTCACGGCCGAAAAATACGGCAAAAAGCTCGCGGCCATCTCGGAGCGCATAGTCGGCGACAAAGAGACGGCAAAGGAATGCGAAAACGACGTATATCTGAAAGCGTGGAACGCCATCCCGCCGAACGAGCCGAGGGATAACCTCTTCGCCTTCTTGGCGAAAATCGCGAGAAACGTTTCGATAAACGCGGCAAAAAGCTTTACGCGCGAAAAGCGAAGCGCCCTGTTTTCGGAGCTTACCGAGGAGCTTGAAAGCGTCCTTCCGTCCGAAGAGGACGTCGAGGAGGCCGCGGACGTCGCCGAGCTCGGTCGCATAATAAGCGATTTTCTTCGCGGCGTCTCGGCCGAGAAACGAAATATTTTCATAAGAAGATACTGGTATGCCGACTCCGTTTCGGAGATAGCCGAAAGGTTTTCGATATCGGAGGGCAAGGTGAAAACGGCGCTTTTCAGAACGCGGAACGAACTGAAAAAGCGACTTGAAAAGGAGGGTTATAAACCGTGAACGGAGATAGACTTTTTGAAGCTATAGGCGAGATAGACTGCGACCTTGTGAATAACGCGGAAACGGCGAAAAAGGTAAGGATAAAGCCTTTTAAGATTGTAATAGCCGTCGCGGCGGCGCTGGTGCTTGCGATTGTCGGCACTCTCGGCGTGACGCTGGGGAGCATTCTCGGTGTTAGGGAAAAATACAACTACAATCTGAATTACGACGGTATTTTGCACTTTGACGGAACGGTCGGCGAATTGCTTGAATTCAGCAAAAGCAAAACCGTAAAAGATGATATTGTCAATACAGTCACCTTTAAAGACCTGTATGATTCATTCGGTCTTTTCGGCGGAAGTGCAATTTCATTTGTCTTGCCGAGAATGAATTCGGCTCCAGACCCGAATTATTGGCACATAATGCTCTGTGAAACCAATGACTTTTTGAAAGAAAATCAATTCGGTGAGCTTTATACAGTTTTTAAGCTCGACAGCGGCGCTTACGTTTATGTAATAATGAGCGTCGACAATAGTTATTATTCGCCGAATCTGCCTATGGCGCCTCTGAATAGGCCTCGAATTAGATTTTCTCAAGCTTTTTGGGTATATGACGAAGTATTCTCCGCCGATGTTTTTTCTGAAGTGGCTATAGGGAAAACGACTGTTTCAGAAATAAGACAGATAACGGATCACGGAAAAGCGCAATCGTTCAATGAAAGTTCGTTTGAATTTATCATTAGGGACAAAAACAAGCCCGCCATTTCTTTTGGCATTGTCACAGC
>JAEEIO010000037.1 GCA_016281405.1 Clostridiales bacterium
ATGATTGCCCTGACGGGCAAATGATGAGCCTCCCTTCGGTCGCCATGATGATTTGCGGTTTCGCCGCAAAATGATGAAATGAGTTCCGCTTCATGCGCCGAAGGCGCTCATCATTCGGCGAAGCCGTTCATCATGCGCGAAAGCGCTCATCATGTGCCGCGCAAGCGGAACTCATCATTTACATATCAGCCTCTCGGGCCGGCTTTGACTATGTTTTCGGGCATATCGGGGTATTTTTTCGCGAAGTTTTCGGCGAATTTCTTTGCGAGGTTCTTAGCCGAGGCCTCGTAGGCCGCCTTGTCCTTCCAGACGTTACGGGGATCGAGTATCTCGGCGGGCACGCCGGGGCAGGACTTGGGGATATTCAGGTTGAATATCGGGTCTTTGACGTATTCGACGTCGTTGAGTTTCCCTTCGAGGGCAGCGGTGACCATGGCGCGGGTGTAGGAGAGCTTCATACGCGGAACGGTGCCCGCCGCGCCGCCGCACCAGCCGGTGTTGACGAGGTAGACGCCCGCACCCGTCTCTTCAAGCTTCTTGCCTAACATCGTGGCGTAGACGGAAGCCGAGAGCGGGAAGAAGGGGGCGCCAAAGAGGGTCGAGAAGGTGGTGACGGGCTCGGTGATGCCGCGCTCGGTGCCGGCCAGCTTGCTGGTGTAGCCCGAGACGAAGTGATACATCGCCATGTCGTTATCGAGCTTGGAGATGGGAGGCAACACGCCGAAGGCGTCGGCCGTTAAGAAGATTATCGTTTTGGGTTGGCCGCCCATTCCGGGGATGGCGGCGTTTTTGATGTAGTTTATCGGGTAGCCCGCGCGGGTGTTTTCGGTGAGGGTGCCGTCGTGATAATCGGGTCTTCCCTTTTCGTCGACGATGACGTTTTCGAGGATGGCGCCGAATCTGATGGCTTCGTAGATGTCGGGCTCGCGCTCGTGCTCAAGGCCGATGCACTTGGCGTAGCAGCCGCACTCGATGTTGAAGACGCCGTCGGGCGACCAGCCGTGCTCGTCGTCGCCTATGAGCTTTCTCGCGGGGTCGGCCGAGAGGGTGGTCTTGCCGGTGCCCGAAAGTCCGAAGAAGACGGCGCTTTCGCCGTTATCGCCTATGTTGGCGGAGCAGTGCATCGGTAAGACGCCCTTCTTCGGTAGAACGTAGTTCATGACCGAGAAGACGCTCTTTTTGATCTCGCCGCAGTAGCGGCTGCCCGCTATTATGACCTCGCGGGTCTCGTAATTTATTATAATGGCCGCTTCGCTGTGGGTGCCGTCAATCTCGGGCACGCAGTTGAAGCCGGGAGCCGCTATGACGGTGTAGTCGGGCTCGTAGTCCTCGAGCTGTTCCTCGGTGGGTCTTATGAGGAGCTGATGGATAAAGAGGTTCTGGGCCGCGAATTCGTTTATTATGCGGAAGCGCTGGGTATATTTCGGGTCGGCGCCCGCGAAGCCGTCGAAGACGTAGATCTCCTTGTTCTGGAGATAGGCGAGCATCTTGCCCTTTATCTTTTCAAAGCGCTCGGGCGAAATCGGGACGTTTATTTTGCCCCAGGCTATCTCGTCGTGGACCGAGGGGGTGTCGACGATAAACTTGTCGTCGGGGCTTCTGCCCGTGTATTTACCGGTCTCGACGACGAGCGCGCCGGTGTCGGACAGACGGCCTTCGCCGTTTTTGAGCGCTTTTTCGACGAGCGCCGGAATGGCGAGGTTCCTGTAGACTTTTCCGTTTCCGGCAATGCCGAGCATTGCCGCTGTGAGTTGTTTCATAACGAATACCTCCGAATATTAAATGCTTTTGGCAGTATTTTGCTGTCTTAATATATTATATCACTTACGGACGGATATTTCAACGGTCTTCGGGCACTTTTCAAAGAGTTTCGTACATATCGCTCGCGTCGGCCTTAAGGGCGTGGTCGCGGACGGCCGTCACTTTGTAAGAGGCGCTCTGGGAGCCGAAGCGGACGGTGATGACGTCGCCCACCTTGACGTCGTAGGAGGGCTTTACGGGCTTGCCGTTTACGGTGACGTGGTCGGCGCCGCAGGCTTCGGCCGCGACGGTGCGGCGTTTTATTATGCGGGATACTTTAAGGTATTTATCTATTCTCATAATACTATCCTTTACAAAAGAGTCCGACGCCCCGAAGGGCGTCGGTAAGTCTTGACGGAATTACTTCTTTTCGACGGCTTTCTTGAGGCCGGCGCCGGCTTTGAATACCGGGACTTTGGCTGCCTTTATCTTTATGACTTCCTTGGTCCTGGGGTTGCGGCCGTTGCGGGCGGCTCTCTTCTTCACGTCGAAGGTGCCGAAGCCGACGAGAGTCACTTTGTCGCCCTTTTTGAGAGCGCCCTGGACGGCGTCGGTGAAAGCGTTGAGGGAAGCCTCGGCGGCTTTCTTGGAGATGCCGGCTTTTGCTGCGATGGCTGCTACGAGTTCGGTCTTGTTCATTGGTTTTTATCCTCCGTGTTTTTAATTTTTTATACAGCCCTTTTCAGAGCGTTATAACTTCTTTACCCTTTCCCAGTATTCGTCCTTTTCTTTCATGGGGAGGGCGGAAAAGGTTTTACCCTCCGACGACGCGAGTTTCTCGCATTTTTCATAGCGTTCCACAAACTTGTCGGTCGAGAACGTGAGAGCCTCTTCGGCGGAGACGCCCGAAAGTCTCGCGACGTTTACGGCGCTGAAAATGAGGTCGCCGAGTTCCTCTTTTATTTCGGCTTTATCGCCTTTGGACACAGCTTCGGAAAACTCGGAAAGTTCTTCGGAAAGCTTCGCGGAGGCCTCGCCGGCGTCCTTGAAATCAAAGCCCTCGTGCTTTGCCTTCTTTTGCACCTTCTCGGCTCTCATGAGAGCGGGGAGGGAGCGGGAGACGGTGTTCATGACCGAGCTGCCCGAGGAAATGGCTTTGTCTTTTTTCTTTATCTCGTCCCAGTTTCTGAGGACTTCGCCCGACGTGGCGGCGACTGTGTCGCCGAAGACGTGAGGGTGGCGGTGGATGAGCTTGCGACAGACTCCGTCGCATACGTCGGAGATGTCGAACGATTTTTCGCTCTTCGCTATTTCGGCGTGGAAGACGACCTGCATCAGCACGTCGCCGATCTCCTCGCATAAAAGAGCGTCGTCTTTACGGTCGATGGCCTCTACCGCCTCGTAACACTCCTCGATGAGATTCTGCCTTATCGAAGCGTGGTTTTGCTCTCTGTCCCACGGACAGCCCTCTTCGGAGCGGAGAAGGGACATAATGGCTACGAGATCTTCAAAACCGAATTTTTCTTCCGAAATATACTTATTGATAGACTTTTCTCTTATTTCTTTCATTTTACACCATTTCTATAAAAATATCAAGGATTTTTCTTATTTTTGTTGCTTTTCGACAGTAATTTTATATCGCTTTTGGTGATTGTGCGAGTAATTAAGAGCATAGCGACGTAAATCAGGGCCGCAACGGCCACTGCGACGAGCATCGAGACGCTCGGATGGGCGCCTTTTCCGACGTGTTCGGCAAGATAATGGGCGCCGAGTCCGAAGACGGCGGCGACGGCGGCCGAACCGAAGGGCTTGAGTATCGCGGCGACGGGCGAGGGGAACATGCCCGTGTGTCTAATCAGCGCCGCGGAGTTCAAAATCACGAAGACGAGCATCGAGACGAGGGTCGAGACGGCGGCGCCTTTAAGTCCCATGCCGGGGATGCCTAAAAGTATATAGGCGACGCCCGTCTTTATGACAAGCGAGATAATAATATTGATAACGGGGATATGCTGCTTGTTTATCGCCTGCAGTATGCCCGTGAAGCAGTTGGTGAAGGCGAGGAAAACCATTGCGATACAGAGGAAAATGAGCGAGCCCGCGACCTCCCCGATATAGGGGCTGTCGCCGTAGAGGAAGCGAAGGATGGGCTCGGGCAAAACGGCTACGCCGCAGGCTATCGGGAAGACGACGACGCCGCTTATGCGTCCCGCGAGGTCGATATCCTTTTTGATCTGGTCTTTATCGCGAAGGGTGAAGTGGGTCGAGACGGCGGGGATAATGCTCGCCGCGACCGCGAGGATTATAAAGGTAGGCAGGGTGTATATGGTGCCGGCCATGGTGCTGTAGGCGCCCCATATCGAATTGGCGGCCTCCTCGGCCATGCCGATATCCTTGAAGCGGCCGATTATGAGATAATTGTCGACGGCGCCCGCGAGGGTGGTCGAAAGCGAACCGACCATTATAGGAAGGCTTATGGCGAAAAACGATTTGGTAAGCTTTTTGTAGGGGGTGGAGGGGACGCAGCGCTGATCGGCGTATATGCCGCTCTTACGCCTTTTGGCGAGCTTCGTAACGGTGAGTATTATAAGGAATAGAAGCGCGGAGAAGCCGCCCGCCGCGGCGCAGATGATGGTGCCGCCCGCGATGATCTGCGATTGTCCGGGGTAAAGCGCGCCGAAAACGGCGGCAAGGGTGAAGCCCGTGGCGAGCTTCATGAGCGCCTCGATGATATTGGCCACGGAGGTCGGCATCATATTCTGATTGCCCTGATAATATCCCTTTATGGCGGCGCCGCAGGTGACTATGAATATGGCGGGCGCTATCGCCTTGACGGCGAGGCTCGCGCCGGGGTTGTTCATAAGGCTCGCTATCTCGCCCGAGAAGATAAACATCAGCGTGCTGACGATAAGGCTGAAAAGGCCGTAGGTGCATATCGCTATCAGGAATATTCGCTTCGGCTCGTTTCTTCTCTCGAGGGCGTTCGCCGTGGCGACCATGCGGGACATGGCGACGGGGAGTCCCGCGGTGGCGAGCGTCAGCAAAACGGTATAGATATTAAAAGCCGTCGAATAATAGCCCATTACCGAGTCGCCGACCATGCGGTAAAGGGGTATTTTGTAAACGGCGCTTAAAACCTTTACTATTCCGCTCGAAACGGCAAGCAGGAAGGCGCCCTTAAGGACGAGGCGTTCGCTGCTTTGTTCCTTTTGCTCCAATCCGATACTCCGTTCAAATAGATATAGACACGAAATATTATACTACCCGAACGCCCAAATTACAACTGTTTTTTATTTTTGGGGCGGACAAGGCGTTATAAGGACGATATTTTTTCGCCTTTTTGCGCCCGTATTCTTCCATTTGCGACCGCGGGAAAAGGCGGACGGCGTCTTATTTCGTGCGGTTTTCGGGAATAAGACGAAAGGACGTCGGAAAGGGTCGAGGTCTTTTTATGGAAAAGGCCGCGGCGGGATGTTAAAATTGTTAAAGGAGGCGATAAGCGTGAAAAGCAAAAGCGTAAAAAAGGCGGAAATAAGGCGGGTCTCTATCGACAGTATAATAAGGGACGACGTCATAGACGAGCGGGGCGAGGCCGAGGCTATGAGATACGGTCTTCTGTCGCCGCCGCTTATATGCCGCGAGGGGAAGAATTACAGACTTTTACGGGGCGGCGGCGCGGTGTCGGTCGCCGAGGAGGCGGGCGAGGAGAAAATCGTCTGCGCCGTAGTCTCGGGGATAAGCGAGGCCGCCAAGGAGGCTTTGGCGCTCTCGGAAGAGTTTTACCGTCTTTCGCCCGCGGAGGCGGGCGAAAAGGCTGACGGATTCATGAAAAGAAACGGACTCGGCGAGAAAGAGGCCGCGGCGGCTCTTTTCGTTACGGAAAGTTTTTTGAAAAGCAGGCTTTCGGCCTGCGAAGCGTCCCCCGAAAACCGCGTCAGGAGGGCGGCGGCGCGGAGAAATCAGACCGTCAAGGCGGCCTTCCGCGATTACAGGATCTTCAAAAACACCATCGACAAAACGGTCGAAAAGATAAGGCTTTTCGGCGTAAAAGCCGTCGCCGACGCAAAGGAGGAGAAGGACGGGCTCGAATACATAATAAGGCTTACGAAAGAATAAGGCTTTTTTCTTGACTTGGAGACGGCGAAATGGTAAAATATAAAAAAAGTTATCGGAGCGGCGGTATGGAATACGGCTTTTTTGCTTTCCTTTCAAGGATGAAATTCATAAGACGTTGGGGGCTTATGCGAAACACCAGAGACGAAAGTCTCTCGGAGCATTCGCACGAGGTCGCCGTGCTCGCCCACGCCCTCGCGATGATCGGAAACCGCTATTTCGAAAAAAGGCTCGACGCCGACAGGGCGGCGGTTTTGGCGATCTTTCACGACGCCTCCGAGACCGTCACGGGCGATATGCCGACGCCCGTAAAGTATTTCTCGAGCGAGATAAAAACCGCCTACGAGAGCGTCGACGCCGTCGCCAAGGAAAAGCTTTTGGCGATGCTCCCCGACGAGCTTCGCTCCGACTACGCCGACATATTCTACAGCGAGGACGACCCCTATCTTTTACGGCTCGTCAAGGGAGCCGACACGCTCTCGGCTTATATAAAGTGTATAGAGGAGCGGACGGCCGGCAATACGGACTTCAAAAAGGCCGAAAAATCGATACTCGCCCGTCTTAAGGGCTACAAGCTCGAGGAGGTCGACTGGTTCCTCGCTCATTTCGCGCCGAAATACGAAAAAACCGTTGACGAAATGTAAGCGGCGTGATAAAATAAGTATGCTCTGAGGCGTCCGCTTTGGCGGCGCCGAGGAAAAAATATTAAATCGCTTAACCGAAGGAGCTTTCTGACGGCGCGGACCACCTTTCAAGACGTGCTCTTTCTCGGTAAGGGCGCGTTTATTTTTTGTCGGAGGGAAAGAAATGGAAAAACGGATCGGACTGCTCGGCGTTATCGTCGAAAACGAGGGCTCCGTCGAGGAGCTTAACCGAATACTTCACGACTACGCCCGCATAATAATCGGCAGGATGGGTATCCCCTACCCCGAGCGCGGCGTTTCCGTTATCTCTCTCGTGCTTGACGGCACCAACGACGAAATAGGCGCTCTTTCGGGAAAGCTGGGACGGCTCGAAGGCGTTTCCGTCAAAACCGCACTATCGAAAAAGGCCTTCCCTGCGAGAAAGGAAACGTTATGAAAAAGCTACTCAAAATCACAGCGGCCGTAACAGCCGCGCTCTTGATCCTCGCCGTTTGCGCGGGGTGCGCCGTAAAGGTCGACCCCGCGGACATCACGGTGGCCGCCCTTAAAGGCCCGACGGGCATGGGGCTTGCGGGACTTATGCAAAAGTCCGCCGCGGCCGAGCTTGACGACAACTACGAAATCTCGCTCTACGCCGCGCCGACCGACATAGTCGGACTTGTGGCGGGCGGCAAGGCGGACATAGCCGCCGTCCCCTCCAACGTCGCCGCGACGCTCTACAAGAAGACCGAGGGCAAGGTAAGGCTAATTGCCATAAACACCCTCGGCGTGCTTTATCTGCTCACGAAAGACGAGTCGATAAAGAGCGTGAAAGACCTCGAGGGGAAGACGGTCGTCACCTCGGGTCAAGGCGCGACTCCCGAATACGTCACCGATTATATTTTAGAGAAAAACGGCGTTAAAAACTGCACTTTAACCTATCTCGGCGAGCACGCCGAGGTCGTCACCCAGGCCGTGACGGGCGGAGCCGACACCGTGCTTTTGCCCGAGCCCTTCGTCTCGACGCTTCTTTCCAAAAACGCGGGCTTCCGCGTCGCGATCGATATAAACGAGGAGTGGGAAAAGGTCTCTGACGCCGCTCTTTCGATGGGCGTGCTTATAGCGTCGAAGGATTTTTGCGAAAACAATCCCGAGGCTCTTAAAAGATTTCTTAAGGCCTACGGCGAGTCGGTCTCGTTTGTAAACGAAAAACCCGGGGAGGCCGCGAAGGTCATAGCCGAATACGGCATCGTGTCCTCGGAGGAGCTTGCGAAAAACGCCATCCCCAACTGCAACATAGTCTGCATCACGGGAAGCGACATGAAGACGAGAATAAAGCCGTTTTTAGAGCTTTTGCACGAGAAGAACGCCGCGTCGGTCGGCGGACAGATGCCCGATGAAGAGTTTTATTACGTCGGTTCTTAAGAGTAAAATATTCAAGGCAGCGGCGGCCGCCGTCTTTTGGCTGGCGGCCTGGCAGCTGTTGTATTTCGGAGTGGGAAGCGATATTCTTATCGCTTCCCCTCTCACCGTTTTGAAGACGCTTCTGGATTTTATTCAGAAGGGCGAGTTCTGGGCGTCTGTGGGACTCAGTTTAGTCCGCATTTTCGCGGGCTTTTTGATGGGGACGGCCGCGGGCGTTCTTATAGCGGTGCTTTGCTCCAAGGTGAAAATCGCCGACCTGCTTCTTTCGCCCGTCCTCAGGGTGATAAGGGCGACGCCCGTCGTGTCGTTTATTATCCTCGCGTGGGTGTGGCTCGCGAGGGGGTTTATTCCCGTTTTCATAACCTTTCTGATGGTCATGCCGATAGTCTGGGAGGGCGTTTACACGGGCATTTCGCAAATACCGAAGGGGTATCTGGAACTTGCGGCGGTCTATAAGTTAGGGTTTGGAAAAAGGCTTTTTAAAATCTATATTCCGTCGGTTCTTCCCTTCTTCAGGGGCGCGGCCGTGACGGCCCTCGGTCTTGCGTGGAAGTCGGGCATTGCGGCGGAGGTCATAGTCCAGCCCGTATTTTCGATAGGGTCGGGGCTTTACGACGCGAAAATATACCTTGAGACGGGCGAAATTTTCGCGTGGACGACGGTCGTGATAATTTTCAGCGTCATACTCGAAAAGGCGCTTTCGCGCCTCTTAAAAAAGATAAAGGCGGGCGAAAAAAATGGTTGAGATCAAAGATCTTCGCTTCGCCTACGGCGAAAACGTGATTTTCAACGGACTTTCCGTCACCCTGCCCGAGCGCGGCGTGGTCGCCGTCACGGGAGAGTCGGGTTCGGGAAAGACGACGCTTCTGAACGTCATCGCGGGACTGATAAAATGCGAGGGCGTGACCGTAACGGGGCGGGTCGCCTATATGTTTCAGGACAACAGACTTCTTCCGTGGCTGACGGCGGCGGAAAACGTCGCCCTTCTGTCAAAAGACGGCTCCTACGCCGGGTATCTTGCCGCCGTGGGACTTTCGGACGAGGCGAAAAAGTATCCGTCGGAGCTAAGCGGCGGCCAGCAGCGGCGAGTTGCTTTCGCGGCGGCGGCGGCGTCGGAGCCCGATATTCTGCTTCTGGACGAGCCGACGGCTAATCTCGACAAGGAAAACGCCGACGTTTTACGGAGCATTATAAAAACCGTTTCGGGAAAGGCGCTCGTCGTGATAGCCTCGCACTCGGAGGAAGACGCGGCCATGGCGGAAAAAGTTATCAAAATCGGAGGAGATAATAATGAATAAGAAAGCTATTGTATCCGACAAGGCGCCCGCCGCCGTCGGGCCCTATTCGCAGGCGGTGGAAAAAGACGGGTTTATCTTCGTCTCGGGGCAGATCGCCCTCAAAGACGGCGCGCCGATCACCGACTGGGACGAGGCGGTGAAGACCGTTTTCGACAACGTCGAAAAGATACTTGCCGCGGCGGGCGCGGGACTTCGGGACGTCCTGAAGACGACGGTCTACGTTACCGATATGGCGAAGTTCGGCGTTGTCAACGAGGAATACGCGAGGCGTTTTCCCGCTCCCTTCCCCGCGAGGGTGTGCGTGGGCGTCAGCTCGCTCCCGAAGGGGTCGCTCCTTGAAATCGAGTGCGTCGCAAAGAAATAATGAAATAAAAAAAAGAAGCCTCAAGGGCGCCCTCACACAGGGATGAGGTAGCCGTAAGGCAATCTTTTCGCGCGAATACATTGTCAAAGGCGGCGGGCATACGCCAGTATGCTCCGCCGCCTTTTTCGCGTCTCGCACAAAAATCTTCGCCTTACGGTGCAAAGCAGTTTTGCGTGAGCAATTTTTCGTTCAGACAAGAAAAAAGGGAGCGGCAATACTG
>JAEEIO010000038.1 GCA_016281405.1 Clostridiales bacterium
AAAGGTCGCCGTCGTTGGTGAGCAGCAAAAGACCTTCGGAGTCGCGGTCAAGACGGCCGACGGGAAAGACGCGCTGGGTTATGCCGCCGAGCAAGTCGGTGATGCACTGTCTTCCCGCGTCGTCCTTCATTGTGGTGACGTAGCCGCGCGGCTTATAGAGCATCAAGTAGGAGCGCGGGTTTTCGCGGTTTCGCACCGTCTTGCCCATTACGGCAACGCGGTCTTTTTTGGCGTCGATTCTCATGCCTATTTCAGCGGGCTTGCCGTTGACCGTCACCCTGCCGTTTCTTATGTATTCCTCGGCCGCGCGGCGGGAGCAGACTCCCGCGTCGGCTATGTATTTCTGGAGCTTTACGCCCTTTTCGTCTGTCATTCGAGGAAATCCTTAAGGCGTCTCGAGCGGGAGGGATGGCGAAGCTTACGAAGCGCCTTTGCCTCTATCTGCCTTATCCTTTCACGGGTGACGTCGAACTCCTTGCCGACCTCCTCGAGAGTGCGCTGACGGCCGTCCTCGAGGCCGAAGCGAAGGCGAAGCAC
Source organism: Clostridiales bacterium (assembly GCA_016281405.1). Taxonomy (GTDB): domain Bacteria; phylum Bacillota; class Clostridia; order Oscillospirales; family RGIG5299; genus RGIG5299. The sequence continues at coordinate 538 of JAEEIO010000038.1, forward strand.
CTTTTCCTCGCGGGGAGTGAGGGTCTTCAAGACCTCGGCGAGTTCTTCTTTAAGAAGTATATGCGAGGCGGCCTCCGGCGGAGCGGGAACGTCGTCGTCGGGGATGAAGTCGGCAAGGTGGCTGTCCTCCTCCTCGCCGACGGGGGTCTCGAGCGAGACGGGCTCCTGGGCTATCTTCATTATGCTTCTCACCTTGTCGACGGGCATATTCATCTCGGCGGCTATCTCGTTTACCTGAGCGTGACGGCCGAGCTCCTGGGTGAGCTGCTTTTCGACCTTGGAGACCTTGTTTATCGTTTCGACCATGTGGACGGGGATCCTTATCGTCCTCGCCTGGTCGGCTATGGCGCGGGTGATGGCCTGACGTATCCACCAGGTCGCGTAGGTGGAGAACTTGTAGCCTTTTTTGTAGTCGAACTTTTCGACCGCTTTGATAAGGCCGAGGTTGCCTTCCTGAATAAGGTCGAGGAAGAGCATGCCTCTGCCGACGTATCTCTTGGCGATGCTTACGACGAGGCGGAGATTGGCCTCGGAGAGTTTCTGCTTGGCCGCGACGTCGCCCTCGGCCATTTTTATGGCGCACTCCTGCTCCTCTTCGCTCGAGAGCAGCGGGACGCGGCCTATCTCTTTGAGATAGACCTTGACGGGGTCGTCCATTTTGACGCCCTCGGCTATGAACACCTGCTCGTATTCGTCGAGCTTGTCGTCGACCTCGTCCTCGGGGAGAACGTCGCCGCCGTCGAGCTCCTTGCCGTAGTCGTCGCAAAGTATTATGCCGTTCTGGTCGATGAACTCGAGCACCTTGTCGAGCTGGTCGGGGTCCATCTCGAGATCTATCATGGCGGACTCGATCTGACGGAGCGATATCTTGCCCGTCTTTCTGCCCTGCTCCAGAAGCTCGTCGATGGTCATGGTCTCGGCCGCGGGGTCGTCGACGGCGGAGGCGAGGTCGGTGAGCTCCTTGATGTCCTTCATGACCTCGTCGTCGTTTATCTCCTCGTCGAGATTGTCGGGCACTTGGAGGCTGTCGAGGTCTTCGACGTCCTCGGGCGTTTCTGCGAGGATGTCGTCCTTGTCGACCTTTTTGCCGCATATCGGGCAGTCGGGACGGCCGCAGTCGCAGTATTCGGCTTCCCTCTCCTTAAGTATCTCGGCGTCGAGATCGAGGGGATCGTATAAATCCTTTTCCTTCTTGCTCATATCGTATTTCCTTTCGTTTGTTTTACTTCTTTTTGAACAGTTTTCTGAATTCGTCGTCCGAAAGCTCGTTCAGGGGCCCCGCCGACTTTACCTCGGAGGCCTCCTTCAGGACGGCAACGTAGTCGGCCGTTTCGCGCTTGGTGAACTTCTGCGTCAGACGGCTTCTCGCGTCTATCGCCGCGAGGTGGGATATATCCTCGGGTGAGAGATCGCCCGCGAAGGAGTATATTTCGGTCTCTTCCCCGTTTTTTATACGTTCCGCGACGGCTTCGAAAACGCGGCGGTTCTTTTCGGTTATAAAAAGGTCGGGGCCGACGCCGTCGACTGTATGGAGATAATCGTTGTTTTTCAGTAAGGCGGCGATTATGCCCTCTTCGGCCTTTACCGTCCGCATTTCGAGGGAGCGGTCGCCGTAGACGTCGGGGACGGCAAGCTTCTTTTCGGCCTCTTTTATCTCGTTTAAGGCCTCTTTTTTGCCGTTTATGCCGACGACCTTGTCTATATCTTTTTTTATCTGCTCGGCCGAGACGCCCGTCTCGCCCGCGAGCACGGCGGCGTAGACCTCTCTGGTGACGGCCGAATGCTCCTTTGCGACCGATTTGACGGCCTCGCGTAGATAGTTTATCTTGCCCTCGGGGGTTTTAAGGTCGACGGTCTTTCTGAGTATGCCGAGTTCGTAGTCAAGGCGGGATTTCGCGCCCTCCAACAGCATTTCGAACTTTTCGGCGCCGTTTTCCCTTATGAATTCGTCGGGATCCTTGCCCTCGCTGACAGCGAGTATCTTGACGTCGACCGAAAGCTCGCCGAAAAGGCGGTTGGCCTTTTTGACGGCTTCCTGCCCCGCGCGGTCGGTGTCGTAGGCGACGACTATCTTTTTGGCGTAGCGGGACATGATGCGCGCCTGCTCGGGCGTTATGGCGGTGCCGAGTGTGGCGACGGCTTCGGTGAAGCCCGCCTGGTGCATGGAGATGACGTCCATGTATCCCTCGGCTAAAATAAGGCGGTCGTTTCCTTTGTTTTTGGCGAAATTGAGAGCGAAAAGATTGTTTTTCTTCGAGAAGACGGGGGTGTCGGAGGAGTTTAAGTATTTCGGGAGCGAGTTATCGAGCACTCTGCCGCCGAAGGCGATGACGTTGCCGCGGAGGTCGATTATCGGGAAGATAAGTCTGTTTCTGAAAAAGTCGATGGCGCCGCCCGTTTTAGACCTTCTCGCAAGTCCCGACGTTATTATGTCGGCTTCGGAAAAGCCCTTGTATTTAAGGTGCTTTACGAGGTTGTCCCATCCGTCGGGGGCGAAGCCGAGGCCGAAATGGGTGACGGTGGCGGCGGAGAGGCGCCGCTTTGCTATATACTCTCTCGCGGCGAGACCGAGTTTTTCGTCCTTGAGGCAGGCGTGGTAGTATCTCGCGGCCTCGCGGTTGGCTTTCAGTATCGTCTCCCGCTGTTTTGAGGCCGCCGCGGCGGCGGGGTCCTCGGCGGGCATGGACATGCCCGCCCGCTCTGCGAGCATTTTGACGGCGTCGACGTAGCTTAAGTTCTCCATTTTGGAGACGAAGGTTATGACGTCGCCGCCGACGCCGCAGCCGAAGCAGTAAAAGGAGCGGGTGTCGGGAAAGACGGTGAAGGACGGCGTTTTTTCGGAGTGGAAGGGACAAAGTCCCACGTAGTTGCCGCTGCTGCGTTTCAGTTCGACGTAGCGGCCGATAAGCTCTTCGATGTCGCTTCTGTCGACGACGTCTTTTATGAAGCTTTCGGGTATTCTCGCCATGCTTTCACCTTCCTTTCGCTTTTGAAAAAATCAAAGAAGCTGCCACTTTTTGGGTATGTATATCTCGGAAAAGAGCCTTACGGCGTAGCTGTCGCTCATCGAGGCGACCATGTCGAGCGCGGCGCGGTCGGGGCCTTCGGCCTCGAGGATGGCGCGGTATTCGCCCGTCAGCCTGTCGGGGTTTGAGACAAAGTATTCGTAAAGTATCTTGACTATCTCGATGGCCTTGCCCTCTTCTTTTTTGGCCTCGCTTCCGAGGTAGACTCGGTCGAACATGAACTGTTTGAGAGCGAAGGTGGCTTCCCTGACCTCGGACTCGAGGTCTATAATGCCGCGGGTGACGCCCGCGCCGTCTTTTACGGCCTTTTCCATATTTTCGCGGCTCTTATTGACGGCGGCCTCGATCATGCGGCCGATGCGGACAGAGTGGCGGTCGCCGACGACGGCAATAATGTCTTTCGGGAGGTCTTCTTTTGATAAGACCTTGCCGCGGACGGCGTCGTCTATATCGTGGTTTATGAAGGCTATGACGTCGGCGTAGCGGACTATCTGCCCTTCGAGAGTGGCGGCGGCGCCGTCCTCGCAGTGCCACATGATGCCGTCGAGGCACTGCAGGGTGAGGTTCAAGCCTCTCCCGTCCTTTTCGAGCCGCTTTGCGACGCGGACCGACTGCTCGTTATGGGAAAAGCCCAAGGGGCTTACTTCGTTAAGCGCCCTTTCGCCCGCGTGGCCGAAGGGAGAGTGGCCGAGGTCGTGGCCGAGCGCCGTCGCCTCGGTCAGGTATTCGTTAAGTCCGAGCGCCCTCGCTATCGTTCTGGCTATCTGGTTTACCTCGAGGGTGTGGGTGAGGCGGGTGCGGTAATGGTCGCCCTCGGGCGAAAGAAAGACCTGCGTCTTATGCTTGAGACGGCGAAAGGCCTTGGAGTGGATTATGCGGTCGCTGTCACGCTGAAAGCAGGTGCGGAGAGGACACTCGTCCTCTTTTACCTCTCTGACGCCGTCGACGCTTTTGACGGCGAGCGGCGAAAGATACTCTTTTTCGCGCTCTTCCGCTATCTCTCTTACTGTCTTTTCCACGGCTTTCCACCCTTTCGCTTTTATTTTCTTAAAACATACCAATATATTATATCACAATAAATTAAAAAGTCCTCTATTTTTATTTAATTTTTATCCGTATTTTTGACAAATATCGCGGCGGACGGGTGATATAATCTTTGCGCGGGTGAAAAACTATGCAATACGACGTTTACGCCGACGTGATGTTTTTAACTAATTTCACGGCCGACGCGCTTGCGCTCGCGCTCGTCCGCCTCTTTATGAAGAGGCGCGCGCGGACGGGCCGCGTCCTGGCCGCGGCGGCTTTCGGCGCCCTTTACGCGACGGTTTTTTTCTTTCTGGACGCGCCGCTATACGTTTCTGCGCCGCTCGGGGCGGTCTCGCTTTTTTTGATAATTCTCATAGCCTTCGGGTTCGGGAGCGTTAAAAAGCTTGTTTCGCGGGCTGTCATCTTCGCGCTCGCGCTTGCGGGTTTTGCCGCGGCGACGGCAGTCTTGGCGCTTTTTACGCCGCTCGGAGGAAAGATAATATTCGCGGGCGGGTTTTACTATTTCGACCTCTCGTTTTTCACCGTTTTGATTTCGTCGCTTCTTTCGACGGCGCTTTGCTTCTTCGTAAACCTCAAAAAGCGGCCCGAGGCAGAGAAAGGCGCCGTCTACGGCGCGGCCGTAACGGTTTTCGGGAAGACGGTAAAGTGCAGGGCGCTTATGGACACGGGAAATTCCCTTTTCGACGGCATTTACGGCGTGCCGATAATAGTCTGCGAATATAAAACGTTAAAGGACGCCCTGCCCTCTGATCTTCGGGAGGAAAAGATCTTCGCGGACCCGACGAGTCCGCCGCCGCTGCCCCCGGAGGCGGCGAAAAAGCTTCGCGTAGTCTTCGTCTCGACCGTCTCGGGCACGAAGCCGATGTTTTGCGCGTCGGTCGATATTCTCGAGCTCGAAGGGGTCGGCGTAATTAAAAGAGAGACGGCCGTCGCCGTGTCGGCGGAGCCGCTCGGGAAATATCCGATGTTATTGAATCCTATGATTTTCGATTGAGGAGGCGCGGCGATGAACCGTCTTGCGAGGCTTAAAGAGCTTTTACTTTTTCCCTTTTTCAGAAAATGTCTGCATTATCTCCGCTCGCCCGAAAGTCTGCCCCCTCCCCTCTCGCCCGAGGAGGAGGGACGGCTCGCCTCGCTTGCCGAGGAGGGTTCGAAGGAGGCGAGGGCCGAGCTTATCGAACGCAATATGCGGCTTGTCGTCTATATAGCGAAGAAATTCGACAACACCGGGGTCGCGATCGAAGACCTCATCTCGCTCGGGACGATAGGACTTATCAAGGCGGTAAACACCTTTCGGGCCGCGAAGAACATCAAGCTTGCCACCTACGCCTCGCGGTGCATCGAAAACGAGATACTTATGTATCTTCGTAAAAACGCGTCTCACAGGTGCGACGTCTCGATAGACGAACCTCTGAACACCGACCGCGACGGCAACGAGCTTTTGCTCGCGGATATACTCCAGAGCGACGAAAACGACGTCTCGAGCAGGATCGACAGGGAGACCGAGTCGGAGCTTCTGAGAAAGGCGATAGCGACGCTCTCGCCAAGAGAAAGGCGGATAACCGAGCTTCGTTTCGGCTTTGCGGGACGGGAATACACTCAGAAAGAGGTCGCCGAAATGCTCGGCATTTCGCAGTCGTATATTTCGCGGCTCGAAAAGAAGATTTTCAGAAAGCTAAAAAAGGAGCTTTTGAAGATTTCCTGATTTTACCTCGGTTAAAAAGGCGAAAAACGGCAATAATCCCTCCGTAGACTGCGGAGGGATGTTTTTTGTTTAACAAGGTCGATATCTGCGGCGTCAACACGTCGAGGCTTCCCGTTTTGACGGAGGCCGAGAAGGAGGCGCTTCTCGCGAAGATTAAAAAGGGCGATAAAAACGCCCGCGAGGAGTTTATCAACGGAAACCTCAAGCTCGTGCTTTCGGTGGTGCAGAAGTTCGCGGGCAGAGGCGTCCCCGACGACCTTTTTCAGGTCGGGTGCGTGGGACTTATAAAGGCAGTCGACAATTTCGATACCTCGCAGGGCGTGCGGTTTTCGACCTACGCCGTGCCGATGATAATCGGCGAGATCAGGCGGCATTTAAGGGATAACAACGTCCTTCGCGTTTCGAGGTCGGTAAGAGACCTCGCCTATCGTGCGATGGGCGAAAGAGAGCGCTTCTCATTGAAGCGCGGGCGCGACCCGACCGACGAGGAGCTGGCGGCGGCTCTCGGCGTCCCCGTCTCGGCGCTTTGCGAGGCCATGGGAGCCGTGGCGGCGCCCGTGTCGCTGAACGAACCTATTCAGAGCGACTCGGGCGACAATCTCTGCGTTATGGACGCCATAAAAGACGAAAGCGGGTCGGAGGATAACTGGATCGACGGACTTATTCTTAAAGAGACGGTCAAGACCCTGACGCCCCGCGAAAAGAAGATCATCGCCCTTCGGTTTTTCTCGGGCAAGACCCAGACCGAGGCGGCCGCCGAGATCGGCATCTCGCAGGCGCAGGTGTCGCGCCTCGAGAAAGGCGCGCTCGAAAAAATCAAAAAAGAGTTATAAAAAAAGAGCCCTTCGGCTCTTTGGGCGCCCTCACATAGGGAGAAGGCAGGTTTTGCGTGGCCCTTTTCCGCCCATACTGTGTCAAAAAGAAGCGGCAATACGCCAGTATTGCCGCTCCCTTTTTTCTTGTCCGGACGAAAAATTGCTCACGCAAAACTGCTTTGCACCGTAAGGCAAAGTTTTTTGTGCGAGACGCGAAAAAGGCGGCGGAGCATACTGGCGTATGCCCGCCGCCTTTGACAAAGTATTCGCGCGAAAAGATTGCCTTACGGCTACCTCATCCCTATGTGAGGGCGCCCTTTTTTGCTTGTTTTACTTGCCCGCGTTGGCCTTGGTAAGCCAGATATAGGCGATATCCATCGCCGACCAGAAGTTCGGCTTGTCGGACGTCTTTATAATGCGGTCGGTTATCTTTATGTCGGGGTCGGTGAGCTGAAGCATGACCTTGACCTTTTTGGCGACGGTGATGTCCTTCAGTTTGGATTTGTCGGCTATCTGAAGCATTATGATATATTTGTCTTCCTGGTTGCCGTAGTAGATAACATCGCCCGAGCGGACGAGCGGCAGGCCTTTATAGGTAAGAAGTTCGGCATTTTCCGCCATGGTGATCTTCCTTTCGGTGTTTTATCTTTTCTATTATAACACAGTTTTGCGGGTTATGCAAGATATTCCGAAAGAAGCGCTTTGATATAATCCTCCATGCCGTAGATGGCGCCTCCCAATTTACTGTCGAAATTGCTCCTGTCAACGTTCTCGTCGGTCGTGTCGGCGATAGATTTATAGAGATAGCAGTCGACGCAAAAATGCCTTGCGGCGTAGGCGACGGCGTAGCCCTCCATATCGACTCCGACGCCCTTCGGGACGTCGCTTGCGGGGCCGATAAACTCGTCGGAGGTGAAGAGGGTGAGGGCGGGAAGCTTTTCGTCGGCCGCGGGTTCGAGATGGTCGACGTCCTTCGGGTAGGCGTAGCGGGCGTAGCCGAGGGTGCGGCAGTCGACGTCGCGCTTATAGACCTTGTTTACGGCGAAAAGTCTGCCGTGGATATTCTCGTCGCCGGTGTAGCCGCAGACGCCGAAGTTTATAAGGCAGTCGCAGCCGCAGTTTACGGCGAGATACCCGGCCGCGAGGGCGGCGGGAAGGGTGCCGCATCCGCAGACGATAAAGTAAAGGTCTTTCGCTTTATAGAGCGGGAACGGCTTGTCTTCAAGTTTTGAAAGCCCCAGCGGGTTTATGAAGGGAGCCGCCTCGCTCTCCATGGCGACGACCACGCCGACCTTTTTATACCGTTTGATGTTCATTAAATCACGCCTTGTTTCCGCAGTTATTATGTGTTTCCGCCGTTGAGGAGACAGTCTCCGTCGTTGAGGAGACGGGCTCCGTCGAAGAGGGAGCGGGGACGGAGGAATTGGGTTCGACGCCTTCGGCAAGGAAGTCTATCGCCTTGACGCCGTTTATCTCTTTGATATTCATTTCGACCGCTTCGTCGGCATAGGGAACGGCGCCGAAGGAGAAGTAGGCATTGCCGTCGGCGAAGACTTTATCGAGGAAGGAGAGGTTGGGTTTGCCGTCGCCCGGCTTCCCCGCCTTCTGAGTCGAGAGAAAATCGGTGTCGCGGCCGTTTACGCGGTTTTCCACACGCCGTCACGCTTTACGAACTCGACCGTCAGGTCGCCCGAATAAAGGCCGTCAATGACAACGTCGGAAAACTCGTTTCCGTAGTCGATGGTAACGCCGTCTTTGACGAAATAGTAGACCATCGTCACAGAGCTGTCGGGGATGGCGGACGACCAGTTGCCGTTATAACGCCCGAACTTGAGAATAACGCCGTTTTGGATGTTCATAAAGGTCCCGACGCCGGGCACGGCGTCGCATCCGACGCGGTAGTCGTCGCCTATCGCGATATAGGCGAAGCAGTCGGGCATGGCGGTAGGCCATAACGTCACGTCGAGCTTTACGGAAAAGCCGTCGATATCTATTTTATCTTTGAAGCCGAGGAATTCGTAGGGATACCACGCGCCCGAGCCGAAAAGCTTGATGTAGCCTTCGGACGTGAGCTTGGCAGTGAGCTCGCCCGAGCCGTCCTGATACCACGATTTGCCGACCGACGCCGTCGCCGTAAAGGCGAGGACGAGGGCTAATGCAACGGCAGCAGCCGCGATGATAAACGGTTTTTTCATAGTAACGTCTCCTTTTTTGAAGATTGATCTATGAGAATTATATCATCTCGGGCGGCGTTTTGTCAACGGAAATATCAATTTCCTGCCGAAATATTATAAACCGTGAAAAAGTTTGTTAAAATATTAACGATATTATTTACCGTCCGCGGCCTTTTTCGCCTGTTCCTCGAGGATGCGGCCGTTTATGACGTGTTTGAGGTCGTCGTGCCAGTCGGGCGGCGTCACGCCGACGGCGCGGAGCTTGGCGACGGAAAGTTTGAAGCCGCCCTCGGCGCCCGACACGCCGCGAAGCCTGCTTCCGTCGTCGGCCGAGGTGCTTACGTCGGCGTCGCGGAGGCGGAAGACCTCGTTTGCGAAGTCGAACCAGCTTGCCGCTCCGTCGTCGGCGACGTTATATACGCCGTATTCGCCGCTGTCAAGTATTTTATCGCAAATCTCGGCGGCTTTTCCGCAGGAAATAAAGCTTCCCTTGGCGGCGTCGGAAAGCCTTATGACGTTTTTCTCGCCCGTGAGGCTCTCGAAGACGTCCAGGGGGCCTCCTTTTTCATCGAAGATCTCGGCGCACCGTAAAATATAGTGCTTGGAGACGCCCGCGGCTATCTTTTCCGCCGCGGCTAAGGTCGAGCCGACGAAGCTTTTGGGGGAGGCCGCCGCTTCCTCGGTTATCTCGCCTTCCCCGCCGCCGACGGCAAGGTAGCTTGAAAAAAGCATGAAGACGGCGCCGACGGAGGCCGCGGAGACGGCGAAAAGTCCCGCCGAATAGGCGTTTTCGCGGTAGGCTTTTTCGGGGTCGTCGGCCGCTTTTTTCTCGTCTGTAAGGGGCGGAAAGAACAAAACGGCGTCGGGGGTAAAGGCCTCGACCTCGGCGGTTATTTCGTCTTTGGAAAGAAGGTCAAGCTCCGTCGGGGCGTCGACCTCGTATTTCAGGCTGAAACGGCGGGCGACGGCGGTCTTCAGAGCGCTTTCTCCGCCCGCGATGAGAAGTTTCATAACGAAATCCTCCCGAAAAGATTATAATGGAATTATATCTTTTTTCGGGCGCGGTGTCAACATTAGCATTGCGCAATTTTAAGTTCTATGATATAATACATTAAACAAATTAAAGGATGTGGCTTTTATGCTGGATAAGGCGTTTATACTGTCTATGCACCTAACGAAAGACGGTTTTTTCCAAAATGGTGTCGACTACTTAAACATAATCGACGACTACAGTACCAAAGGTATTAAGGACAATGCTATAGATTTTTATATTAACGGTTTTAAAAACACGGGAGTTCATAATATAAACATTTATTATCAAATTCGGCCAATCAATCCCAATTTGAACGGCGTGATTTCTAACGTTTCACGCATTACAAGAGTTAACAGCATCACTAGAATCACTTCTTTTCTTACCTTCATCTTAAATACAGTATCTTCTAGAGGCTCTGCTGACGGGTGTGATTCGAGTCTTATAGCAAAGATTGCAAAAGCATATTCTTCTGACTATAACAAAACAAATAACATTATTATTACGACTGAGAGATTTGTAAACGCCTTCAGGTTAAACGGCATTAATGTAGTTTTCCGTCCATATAGTTCTTTGGGTTTTAATCCGCCATTTCACGGCCGTTATTGGATTAACGAGAATAAAGGCTATATCGTAGACGGCAGTTTAAACACATATTCCTCCGGTCGCATTTTTGCTCAACTTATGGATCAAGAAAATTTTTCAATAATTAGTGATTTGCTCAAAAACAATGTTGAGCCTAACAGGGCTGGTTTTTCCGAACTTAGAATTGAAGATTTATTAGACATACATCAAAAATTTATTCGATATAGTAACGAATTATGATATTCAAAAAGCTCGAAAAGGAAGACGCTCCCCTTTTAAGGAACTATTTCGACAAATATAACATAGGCTCCTGCGACTACTCGATAGGCGGAGTAATGCTCTGGCGCGACTTCTTCAAAACGGAATACGCCGTCGTTTCCGACACTCTTATTTTCAGATACGAGTATTACGACGGCAAAACCTCTTTTTCGGCGCCCATAGGCGAAAACTGCGCCGCCGCCTATGCGCTCGCGGAAAGCGTCGCCGAGGGGCCTATGGTGTTTTACGCCGTTCCGACCGAAAAGCTCGACTGCGTCCTCGGCTATTTCGGGGAGGAAAGACTCGGACTCGCGCCCGTCCGCGACTGGTTCGACTATCTTTACGATCCCGAAGATATGCGCACGTTTGCGGGAAAGCGGTTTTCGGCAAAGCGCAACCATATCAACAAATTCAACTCGCTTTACCCGAATCACGAGGTGAGCGTTATTACGGAAGGCGACGTGCCGGAGATAAAACGGTTTCTCGCTTCGCTCCCCGCAAACGAGCCTTCCCTTCTCGGCAGGGCCGAGGAGACGGCGCTTCGCGAGCTTCTTGACAATTACGCCTTTTACAATTTTAAGGGGATACGGCTTTCGGTGGCGGGAAGGACGGTCGCCTTCGCCGTTGGCGACGTTATAGGCGACACGCTTTTTTGCCATTTCGAGAAGGCAGACGTCTCTTTTGAAGGAAGCTACAGCGTGATAGCGAGAGAATTCGCGAGGGCCTTTTCGGAGGGCGTGAGGGTAATTAACCGCGAGGAGGATATGGGGCTTCCGGGCCTTCGTAAATCGAAGCTTTCATATAACCCCGTGAGACTTTTGGAAAAGTTTAACGTTACGGTGAAATAAAAAAAGAGAGGCAACGCCTCTCTTTTTTTTTACGCTATTACGACTTTGACGTTTTTGGCTTTCAGTTTCTTTATCTCGGCGTCGGACGCCTTCTGGTCGGTTATCAGCATATCGACCTTGTCGATGTCGCCCATGTTGATAAAGCGGGTCGCGCCGACTTTGGTGTGGTCGGCGACGACTATAACCGTCTTGCTCTTGTTTATCATGGCGCGGTTGATGTCGGTCTCGTAGGGCTGGTCGTTGGTGATGCCCGTCTCGGCGTTGATGCCGTCGACCGCGAGGAAAAGCTTGTCGATATTGTAGTCGCCGAGCTGCCTTATGGCCTGGATGCCGTAGGTGGCGCCCGTGTCGGGGTTGAAGTTGCCGCCTATGATGAC
>JAEEIO010000039.1 GCA_016281405.1 Clostridiales bacterium
CCCCTCGCCGATTATTACCCGAAATCAGTCGGGTTTTCGCCGTCTCCGCTTAAAAACAGCGGCCGCGTTTTTCACACGGCCGCTGTTTTCTCATCTTTTTTTATAGACCAGAAGCTCGGGATCCGACCCGCCCTCTCCGTAGGACGCCACAAGAAGGAACCCTGCGTTTGCGAGGATCCCTATGCACCTGCCGTTCCCGTTTTCGGGCTCGAGCTGATTTCCGAAATAGGTCGCTTCGTCGTCAAGAAACTTCGCTTTAGCGCCGCCCGGCAGCGGATACTCGAGGTTAACGTAGCTCCCCGCGAGGGCGAAAAGCTTTTCGACCTTCGGCATCCCCTTGACACCGAGCGCGTTGAACTCGTCGATAAGCCGCTTTTTAAGCTCCTCGAAATTGTCGCCTTCGCCGCGGTTTTTCCAGTATTCGAGCGTCGGGAGCATATTTTTCATATATTCCCGCGCCTGCTCCTCCGAAAACCCCGCCTCCGCCATGTGCGGGACGCAGACGTCGATAAGGTCGTCCATTTCGGCGTAGGTATATTTCCCGTCGGAGTAGCACCATTTGCAGTAATCCTCGTTTAACGAGCCGTCCTCGTCGCGGCCTAAAAGCCCGTCCTCGAGCGGCATGCCGCAGCACTGGCAGACAAGCTTCCTCGGCGCTCCCAAAAGGGTGTTTATCGACACTCCGAATAAGGACGAAAGGAGTTTCAGCGTCTCGGTATTCGGCACCGTATCGCCCGTCTCCCAACGGGACACCGCCTGTCTCGTCACGAAAACCTTTTCGGCAAGCTCGTCCTGCGACAGCCCTTTTTTCGTTCTCAAACCGTAAATAACGTCTTTCGTTTCCATAATTTCGCCTCCGATTTACTAAATTATACCACAAAAAAACGCAAAACGCACGCAACCCGCCGTTGCTTTTTCAAAAAAATATAAAATGTCCCGTTTCAGGGACATAACTTGCAGTATCATATTACCGAAAAAAGTGAAAAAAAACAGGAGGAAGAACAATGCTGTTTTATAAAGTGACCGCAATACTTGCCGACGAGGAGTGGGCAGAACAGAACAGCGACAGAAGAACGAGAATAGAGAGAGCGAGACGGATAGTCCGCATAGGCGAAGAGTATAACGAAAAATGCAAGGCCGGGTCCTACGTCTTCGTCTCCGACTTTGGGTCAAACGACGCCGTCTGCGGCGTCATAATGCCCGACGCCGAAAACCCCGTCAAACTCTTTCTCTCCTTCGCGGACAGTATCGGCCTTTATGTAAAAGACCCCGCCGCAGTCGAAACGACCTTTTCGTCCATAAAAAACCTGCTTTCAACCGCCGAATGCAACGGCTATATCGAGAACGACAACGATGTGCTCGAGCGCATGGGGCTCGACCGTCTCGGCGGCCGCGGCGTCGACTTCGGCGAAAATCTTCTGAACGAAACGGGCGACAAAGAGGCGCTTTACAAAGTCTCCCGCGACCTCCTTACCGAAGAGTCGCTCCGACCCGAACTCGACCGCGTCTTTTCGGGCAAGTCGTCGTCGAGAGCCTTCGGCCACCCCGTCCACTACATGATAAAGACCGACGACCGCGAGACCCGCAAAAAACTTTCCAGAACTCTCCTGCAGGCGTTATACGACGTCGGCCGCCTCAAAAGCCGCCGCTATTGCTTCATCGATTTCAGGCCGGGTCACGACTTCTCCTCCGTCTCCTACGACGCCCTTTACAAAAGTCTTGAGGGCGGCGCGTTGATAGTTCGTTACAACGCGGGCGACGACCTTGAAGAGGAGAGCGGTTACGCCGATAGCGGCATCGAGACCGTCTCCTCGCTTTGCGAGACCATGATAAAATACCGTAACCGCGTCCTCACCGTCTTCTGTCTGCCCCGTGCCTCCGAAAAGGTCAAGAAACTGTTTTACGAAAACCTCGGCGCCGTCGGCGTCGTGGAGATAGAAGAGGACCTGGCCGACTGCGAAAAATCCTCCGGCTATCTCAGAATGCTTTGCCGCGAAAGCCGCATCCGCCCCGACAAAAAGCTTTTCGCAAAGCTCGAAAGCGAAAAACGCTATCTCCCCGACGAGCTCCGCGCCTTCTTCGAAGAGTGGTATAACGACAAAATGAAGACCTCCGTCTTCCCGCAGTATAAGGACGTCGCGGTCTGTCGGAAAGAGGCGGTAAAAGATAGCGCCCGCGGCACCGCCTACGACGACCTCCGCGCCATGATAGGCCTCGCGGAAGCCAAAAAAGTCATCGACAAGGCGCTTAACTACTACAAAATGCAGCGCCTTTACAAAGAAAAGGGGATAAAGCAGGACCGTCCCGCCATGCACATGGTCTTCACGGGCAATCCGGGGACGGCAAAGACCACCGTCGCAAGACTTTTCTCCCGCATAATGCGCGAAAACGGCCTTCTCTCCAAGGGACACCTCGTCGAGGTCGGCCGCGCCGACCTTGTCGGACGCTACGTCGGCTGGACGGCCAAAACCGTTAAGGAAAAGTTCAAAACGGCGATGGGCGGCGTCCTTTTTATCGACGAGGCCTACTCGCTCGTCGACGACCGGAGCGGCTCCTTCGGCGACGAGGCGATAAATACCATAGTGCAGGAGATGGAAAACCACCGCGAGGATCTCGTCGTCATTTTTGCGGGTTACACCGACAAAATGGACGGCTTCCTTGACAAAAACCCGGGTCTTCGCTCCCGCATCGCCTTCCACGTCCCGTTTGCCGACTACGGCGTCGGCGAGCTTTGCGAGATAGCGAAGCACATCGGCAAATCCAAGGGCATAATCTTCACCGACGGAGCCGTCGAAAGACTCGCCGACGCCTTCGAAGCCGCTAAATCCGCGCCCGACTTCGGCAACGGCCGCTTCGTCCGCAACCTCCTCGAAATCTCAAGGATGAATCAGGCGAGCCGCATCCTGTCGATGGACGCCGACTCCGTCGACGAAAAAACCCTTTGCGTCATCGAGGCGGAGGACGTCGAGATCCCCGTCCCGTCTTCCGTCCCCAAACGCCGTATAGGCTTCTGAATATAGTAAAAGCGTTAGGCGGTGCGGATAAGGGAGTGTGTAGGTTTTACGCGGCCCTTTTCCGTTCATACTGTGTTAAAAAGAAGCGGCCATACGTCAAGTATGGCCGCTCCCTTTTGCCTTGTCCGCACCGCCTTATTCCGACGCTTTTTTCTTATTCAGCTTTTCTTATCTATCCCCAGCTCCAGCCCCTCGTACATCCAGTCGCACCAGGGGAAGTTCTTCCAGTAATTATAGTGAAGCCTGTGCATCTCTTCGGTGATAAGAAGCATCTTGCCGACCGAGCGCCTTTTTGGCGTAAACTCGAAAAACTCGCCGTTAACGTAAAGCGCGAACTTGGCGGTGCTCGTCATAATGACGAGCGAAAAAACCCCCGCGTAAGATAGCTTGAACTCAAAAGGCTCGCCGAGCTTCGTCCCCTTGAAGCTTATCCCGCTGTGGTCGAAGGTAATGGTCCCCTCGCCGCACGGCTGACTTGTGTATTTTTTCGGGACGTATTTGTAAGGCGGCAGATACCCGACCGAAACCTTCTCCGAGAAGGAGTATTCCTTGTCCCCGCGTATCTTTTTGATAATATCGAGCCTCTCCTGCTCGACCCACTTGGTGGGCGACTCGGGGATGACGCATTCCCCGTCAAACGGCTCGAAGGCGTAATAATCGTTCATCACGGCGCCGTTTTGGCACTTTTCGCAGGATATTCTGTCGCCCGCCGCCCTCATCGTGAGGTCGCTTCCGCACTTCGGACAGCGGTAGCAGATCTCGTCGAGATGCTCGCAGCTCCTGCCGTGCATATTCCACTTTATGCCGCGCTCTTTCGTCCACTCGAACTCGTCGTGACGGAAAATCTCGTTGAGCTTGGCGTCGATATCGTCGGGATTTGCCTCGGCAAGCTGTTCGACGGAGTAGAGAAGACGGAGTTTCGCCTCGGTATACCCCTTCCTCTCCTCTAAAAAATGCTTGGTGCTCGTCAGATACTGGCCGCGCATCTCAAGAAAATAGACGGGAACGCGAAAATGCTTCAGAAACCTGCCCGTCCCGGGGACTATCGGCTGATTTTGCCCGTAGATCGAGCTCATCCCCTCGGGCGAAAGGGCGACGACGCCGCCCTGCTTCAGAATGGACCCTATAGCCTTGATGCCCGAAAGGTCCTGCTGTTCGTAGATCTTTTTCGGAAGGATCTGATTTAGCTTGAAAACGGCGTGCAGGTGCGCCCTGAAAAACTCGCTGTATCCCGCGACCATGTTGTAGGCGCGCGGATAGGCGGCCTTCATGGTATAAAGATGATCGAGCCTCGAAAGGTGGTTCCACACGATAACGGCCGCGCCCTTTTTCGGAAGGGGGTCTATGACCTCGATGTGCGGATTGTATTTCGGCAAAAGCACCGTCGACCCGATAAGATGGTAAAGGAAGGTGACGGCGCGGCCGGGACTTTTATATTTCCTTGCCGCCAGCTTTTCCTGAAGCGTCTTTTCTTTTTTCTCGTCCATAACATTTCTCCGTCTTGTATTATCTCGGCCTCGCGGCCGTATTTTACTCCGAAAGCCTTTCTATTATACACGATAAATGTGAAAATTACAATCCTTTGCCGCGAAAGATGTAATTTGCCGACAAAAAAAGCACGCTCTTCGCGTGCTTTTTACCGTGAAACGCCGCCCTAAACCGTTGTCTTTTATTCGAAAATATGATAAAATAATAATAAAGCAACAGAAAAAAGGACGGAACTTATGACCAACAGAGAGCGTGCTTACAATATTCTCCACTTCAAGCCGGTCGACCGTATGCCCGCGGTTCATTTCGGATATTGGAACGAACTGCTTACGGAATGGGTCCAACAGGGTAAAATCCCCGCCGAACTTGCCGTAAACGGAAGCCGCGACGGCAGCGAGGAGGAGAGGGAACTCGATAAACTCATCGGATGGGATTTCAACTGGTTTTGCACCGTTTCACCGCGAAACGGACTTATGCCCGCGTTTGAACGTAAGGTGCTCGAAGTGTTGCCCGACGGCAGTCAGCGCGTCATGAACGGCTCGGGTGTTATAGAGTGCGTCAAACCGGGCGTCACTTCAATTCCGTCGGAGGACGACTATACCCTCAAAGACAGAAAAGCCTTTGAAACGCTCTATAAGCCTAAAATGCAGTTTACGCCCGACCGTGTCGATACCGAATATTTCAAACACTTTAACGAGACCCGCGACCCGACGAGGCCAATAGGCCTGCACGTTGGGAGTATCTTAGGCAACATACGGAATATGACGTCGGTCATCGGAATGAGTTATCTTATGTATGACGAGGACGAGACCCTGTTTGCCGATATAGTCGATACCTACGCTGAAATGCAGTATCAATGCGTCAAGGCGGTTTTAGAAACGGGAGCAAAATTCGACTTTGCCCATTACTGGGAGGATATCTGTTTCAAAAACGGCCCACTGCTTTCACCGCAGATTTTCGAGGATGTCTGCGCCAAGCACTACAAAAAGAGAAACGACCTGCTTCACTCTTACGGCATAGATATCATTTCTCTCGACTGCGACGGCGTGACCGACAAACTGCTCCCAATCTGGTTTGAAAGCGGCGTCAACGTGATGTTCCCGATTGAGATCGGCGTCTGGGGCGACCAGTTCGAGCCTGCGCGAAAGAAATACGGCAATGGGATGCTCGGCGTCGGCGGAATGGATAAGACCGCGCTTCGCAAAGATAAATCGGCGGTCGACGCCGAAATCGAAAGGATGAGGCGCCTTGCTTCAATGGGCGGTTTTATTCCATGCCCCGACCACAGACTTATGCCCGGCACCAAGTTCGAACTGGTGCAGTATTACGCGGAGGAAATCAAGAAAATACGCCTTTAACGCCGTTTCTTACGATTTATATAGTTTTACCGTGTAAAATCCCGACTTGTCGGGATTTTACTTATATTATCATCGCCTTCGCAAACTCCGCGGCGCGCCCGAGATCCTCGTCCGAAGGAAGCCCTTTGTTGATAAAGATCCACGACGCGGCGCAGTGGAACTCTTTTTCCGAAAGCTTTATACCGAGCTTGTCGGTCTCTTTTCTGACCGCTTTCAGCGTCGACGCGCCCGACGCGGAGGTGTTCATGTTGACGACCTCGCCTATGTTGTCCTTGTTTCTCGCAAGAAACTCCTTGACCTCTTTGTCGACGTCGGCGGCGTACATGGCGTTAATGAGAAACAGCCTGTCGACCTTTTCCGTCAGATCGACCGAGACGTCGGCGGCCGGGGCGCCGATAGCCTTCGCCACGGCGCCCGCCAGCTTTTTCGTATTGCCTTTCTTGGACCTTGTAAAAAACCTGATTGCCGTTTTCATCGTTTTTCTCCTTTTTTATTTAATCGGACAGTCACGGCCTGCTTCAAAGCCCCGCGTTCCGCCCTTTTTTCGCGTTCCTTGCGTTCTGTCGTCAGACCTTTGACAAAAGGCCTCATCAGCTCTTCCGTGTCTAAACCGTATGTTCTTGCAAGCTCGGCCAGAATATCGTAAGGGATTTGTATATTGCTATCTTCGCCGACTTCGGCCGCCATCCTGCCCATGCCGAACGCCTCGATTTTCACTTCGATGGGATCCAGATCCTTCTTCCAGAACTCAAACGTCTTTTTGCGCCGCTTCTTTGTCAGTAAGTTGGATAAAAGCGCTATTGAGGTGCTGACGCCGAAAGCGAGCAGCAGAAAAACGGGTATCGCCACGGCGGGCGTCAGGTGATCGAGAACGTGATAAATATCGGGCCATCCGCCGTTTGCTTCGCCTATAACGACGACCTCGATATAGTAAACGGTCAGATAAACGGAGCAGGGAACAATGCCGAGCAGCCGGTCTTTCCAAGTAAACAGGTGACCGCTTTCGATCTGTAAGAACGAAATGATTATAAGCGGCGGGCAAATGACGTGCGTGACAAGATTGGCTCCGCCGAAAGCGTCGGACGGAGAGGTCCAGCTGATAAACGCGAACACGAACACCATCGTGACAGCAATGGAGGTCGTCGCCATGTAATGAAGCAACGCCGCCCATTTAGGCAAGACGAAGCGTTTTCTGCGTATTCCTTCAACGGTAAAGGGGAATACGAAAGCCGCGGAGAGCGCCGCAAACGCGTTTGAAAGCATCGTATAGTAGATGAAAGACCTGAAACCGTTTTCGTGAAAAACGGTATTCGTTCTGTTCACTCCCTCGGTGACGCCGTAAAAAGCGAGCGCCAGCGTCAGTATCGCGCAGCAAAGAGCGATCACGCTGCGGCGCCTTAAAAGCACGGTCAGGTGCTCGCGGATCGGCGCGGATTTAATATCGTCCATTTTTGCCTTTGCCGTCTCCTTCGTCGGGTTCTCGTCTTTTTCATTATACTCAAAAACCGTGAAAATTTCAATAGTGAAAGTCTTTGATTTAGTCGCATCTGTAAAAAGACAGTATGGGAGCAATGATGGATTTACTTACACCCTTTATTTGAATGACAATAAAAAAATAAAGGCTTCTCCTGCCGAACGCACTAATGATGGTGCGTTTCAGGTGGCAGGAAATGCCTTCGCTAATTATGATAGCACTTCTTCTACCGAAAGTCAAGAGAAAAATCAAAAAAATATTATCACCACCGAAAGCGGTAACATTGCCTACTCTTTGCGTGAAAGTAAAACCATTCAAAGGCGGATTCCGTTCGGGAAACGCCGAAAGCTTTAATTGCTCCGCGTTTACTGCCGTCGTCCGAACGACCCTTTTATTACTTCAAGAAACCGTTCGGCGATAGGGGTGAGCGGCTGAAACTTTTTCCAAACGAGATACAGCCTAGTTTCGAGCTTCGGCGCGAGCGGTCTGAACGCAAGTCCGCTTTGCTCCGACGTGTCCACGATCCTGTCGAAGGTGAGCAGATACCCGAGACCCGCTTTCGCAAAGATCGCGCCGTTGTATGAGAGCTTGAACGACCCTTCAAGGCGATAATCCCCGAATAAATCCCCCGCCCAGGCCGCGATCTCGTTTTTCCACGCCTGCCCCGAGCAGAAAAGCGGAAGACCGATAAGATCCTTCGGCCTGAAGGACTTTTTCTTCGCGAGCGGATCGCCTGCGGGAAACACGAGCCCCCAGACGTCAGCCTCGGGGAGCGGAATGAAATCATATTTCTTCGGATCGGGTTCCTCCGCCAGCACGACGAAATCCAAAAGTCCCTTTTGCAGTTTGTCCGCCACCTGCTCGGTGTCGCCGCTTGTGACGTGATACCGGAGCTTCGGACAGCGGTTTTTCAGTTCCCTGATCGCTTCGGCCAAATATTTGATTTGATAAGATTCCGCAAGACCCAAGAACAACTCTCCGCCGGTTATATCGTCGAGCGAAACGAATTCCTTTTCGATCTTGTCAGCCATAGTGACAAGAGCTTCCGCGCGGTCTCGTAGCAGCGCTCCCTCTTCCGTCAGCGAGATCGAACAGCTGTGCCGTTCAAACAGCTTCTTCCCGAGCTCGTTTTCAAGCGCCCCCCGTGCCTTCGAAAGCGTCGGCTGCGTAACGTGCAGCGTCTCCGACG
>JAEEIO010000040.1 GCA_016281405.1 Clostridiales bacterium
CCCTTTTTTCTTGTCTGAACGAAAAATTGCTCACGCAAAACTGCTTTGCACCGTAAGGCGAAGATTTTTGTGCGAGACGCGAAAAAGGCGGCGGAGCATACTGGCGTATGCCCGCCGCCTCCCGCAAAGTATTCGCGCGAAAAGATTGCCTTACGGCTACCTCATCCCTGTGTGAGGTCGCCCTCGGGCTCCGTTTTTTTATTTTGTCATTACGCTTTTTGCTTCTTTTATCTGCTCTTCGGAAGGGATAAGGGCGTCGTTGCCGTTATCCGGAAGGCCTATAAACTCCGCCTTGGCGCCGCCGTATGAGTGGTAGGGCAAAACGTCGACGCCCTCGCAGTTTTCAAGACTTTTCAAAAGCGCCGCGACGGCGGCGTAGTGGGCGGCGTCGGTGTTTACGCCGTTTACGAGGATGCAGCGAAGCCGCGTTTTCGCGCCGAGGCGGTCGGCCGCTTTCAGGTTTGCAATTATTCTTTCGTTTGAGACGCCGGTGTATTTTTCGTGACGCGCGGGGTCGGTATCCTTTATATCCCAAAGGAAAAGATCGACGTATTTCGCCGCTCCGGATATATTGCCGAAATCGACGAATCCGCAGGTCTCGACGGCGGTATTCAGTCCCGCCTCTTTCAAGGTTTTTAAGAGCGAGACCGACTTCTTTCTTAAAAGAGGCTCGCCGCCGGAGAGGGTGACTCCTCCCTTTTCGCCGTAAAATGCGGCGTCGCGCATTACCTCGGCTGTTATTTCTCTCGCGGTCATCTCTTTTCCGCATATCTCGAGGGCGCCCGTCGGGCAAACTGAAACGCAGTAACCGCAGGCTGAGCATTTCGTTCTGTCAAGGACGTGGCGGCCGCCCTCAAAGCCGTGGACGCCGTTTTTACACAGTTCGCAGGAGGCGCAGTATATGCACTTCTTTTCATAAAACAAAAGCTGTTTTCCGGGGCCGCGCATCTCGGGATTATGGCACCACGCGCAACGTAGCGGACAGCCCTTTAAGAAGACCGTCGTTCTCACGCCGGGGCCGTCGCGCATACAAAAACGCTGTATTTCGGCGACTAAAAATCTCTTATCGGCATCCGCATTCATTTTGTCTGATTACCATTTCCTGCCAGTCTTTATTGAGCGTTACGAAACGGGCGTTCCAGCCTGAAACGCGGACGGAGAGCCCCGCGTAGTCCTCGGGGTGCTTTTGAGCCTCCCGTAAAACGGCGACGTCTGCCACGTCGGGCTGCATAAAGAAGCCGCCGAGCGTCACGAAGCCCTTGAGAATCGAGACGATCGCATCGAGTCCCTCCTCTCCCTTGGTGGCGGACGGGAGAAGTTTAAGGTCGAGCGCCGCGCCGACCGGGAGTTTTTTGAGGTCGTTTTTGCAGTAGGAACGGATCATGGCCGTAGCGCCCTTCGTGTCGGTGCCGGGGGTCGGCGAAGCGTTTGCCGCGAGTATCTCTCCCTTTTTGCGGCCGAAAGCGGTCGCGAGCCTGTCTTTGGCCCAGCCGAGCTGACGGCCGAAGGTGCTCACTCCGCCGGGAAAGCTTACTTTTCCCCTGCCGTCGAGACTCTTGCAGAGCTCGGCGAAGCGGCTCGTGAGGCGGGCGCAGATCGCGTCGACCTCGTCGTTGTCGTTGCCGTAATAGACGTATTTGTTCATAACGTACTGACGGAGCGCCTCGTTTCCTTCCCAATTCGCCGAAAGGATCGACATAAGCTCTTTGAAAGATAGCTTTTTCTCATCGAAAACGAGTTTTTTTATGGCGTAAAGCGAATTGACCGAGTCGGCAAGCCCGCCGATATGAGGCGAAATGACGGTATAGACGGTGCCGAAATCCCAATAGGATTCGCCTCTTTCGACGCAGTCGCCCTCGAAGAGGGAGACGACGGTCGTAGGCGCGGTATCGGTCCAGCGCCATTTGCCGTCTTTAAATATCATGCGCTCGCTCTCGGGTTTTCTCACGCCCCAGACGGAGTATAATTCCTCGAGTTTTACGGCGACCTCTCTCATATAGGCCTCGAAAAGCCCGTCGAAGTCCGAGAATTCAACCGAGCCGTCGTAGTTTTTGAGCGTGTCCTTCTGAAGTATCTGCAAAAAGTCGTTGGAAAGATAACCGAACCACGTTTTGCCGGGCACCTGTACCTCCCAGCAGCCGTCGTTGGCGAAGTTGCGAGCCTCGCTTAATGGATAGCCGTATTCGACCATCGACTCTATTATGAGGTCTTCGTTATAGACGGCGAGTATGCCGCCGCCGTATCTAATTACCTCCGCCACGCGGCGGATAAGCCTTTCGTCGCTGTTTTTGCCGAGACGGACGGTGGTCGGGTAGTCGCTTATTCCGAGTTCCTCGATGACGTCAAGGATGAGATAGGTGACCTCGTTCGTTATATCATCGCCGTTTTCGTCTATCCCCGCCAGAACGAGGTTCTGATAGTGCTGGGCGTCACCCGAGCCGTTAAAGATGCCTTCGTAGGCCGAGCCGCAGTTCCACTCGTTGCCCTTTATGAAAAAGTGGGCGATTATCTCGCGCGCTTTTTCGAGCGTTATCGCGCCCGATTCGAGGTCTTTTTTAAGGAACGGCCCCCACATTTTGTCTACGCGGCCGATGCCGGGCCAGTTTCCCGTAAGGCGTATGAAAGCAAATACGAACCAGACGCTTTGAACCGCCTCGTAAAAGTTTCGGGCGCCCTTACGGGGGACGTTTTTAAGGTTTTCATAGTTTTCTGTATAGCCCTTTTCCTTTAAGGCCTCCAAATATCTCGCGTGCCAGAGGTCAAGGGCGTCGAGGACGTGAAGACAGCTTTCCGAAAACTCCTCTTTTTCGGTGCCCCTGTATTTTTCATACGACGCGAGAGCCTTTTCGCGAATAGCGTCGGTGCCGTATTTCACAACCGACTCGAAATCGGCCGTCAGGTGGCTTACGCCCCAAAAAAGCGGGTTTCCTTTATAGGTTGCCGGCAGGCGGGCGCCTATCGCGGCGCCGATATTTGCCGAGCCGCTTATAAGTTCGCCTTCACATATACGGACGGGCGCCCTTTCAGCCACCGCCGCGACTGCGGCGTCATACTGCTCGTAAAGGTCCATATCGGAAAAACCTTCAATATCGTCTATCGGGATATCGAAATGCTTTACGGCGTCGGAGCCGTATTTATGGGAAAGCGAATCAGCCGCGAATTTTCTCGTGGCCTCCGATAGTCTGACGGGACGTTTTTCGCCGTTTGCCGAAAAGAATTCCATAAAGACACCTCATTTCTTTTGATTATATTATATACTACTATAATGCTCAAAGCAATTGACATTTCTATATTCTATTAGTATAATACTATCGAAGGTGATTTTTATGTTCGATAAGATCGAAATCGAGTATTTCGACAAAAGCGGATTCTCTTCGGATAACGTCGAAGGCATCCGCCACAGCAAGGCGCTTCCCTTTCTCTCGATCGTTCAGGCGGTCGAGGGTCACTACGGCATATCGCTTAACGGCGGGCGGGAATACGACACGGGCGAGGGCGGCTTTTTCATCGCGCCTACGAACGCGGCGCAGACGATTACCCATCACGTCGACGAAAAGACGGGGACCATGACGGCAAGATGGGTCTTTATGAACGTCAGGCTTGACGGTTCGTATCTTTTTGACGATATCTTCGGTTTCCCCGCCGTCCTGCCCGAAGAAAAAAACGCGGAGCTCGGCGCCGTCTTCGACGAGGTTTTCGGCGCGGAAACGGCCTGCGACAGGTATATCGCCTGTTATAAAATCATTAAAATTCTTTTATCGGTCGCGGAAAGAAGCAACGCGCCGATCGACCCGCGCATCGCAAAGGCGTTCGGCTATATCAGAAGCAATTACCCGACGGGTGTGACGGTCGATGAATTAGCCGCAAGCGCATATATGTCGGGGGCAAATTTCTACCGCCTTTTCAAAAGGCAGACGGGAGCTTCGCCGATAAAATATCTGAACAACTACCGCCTTTCGCTCGCCGCGTCAATGCTTTTGGCGACCGACAAAAGCGTCAAGTCGGTGGCCGAAGCGGTAGGCATCCACGATTCGGTCTATTTCAACAAGCTTTTCAAGAGGAATTACAAAATGCCGCCGACGGAATACAGGGCGGTTTATAAAAAAAATCAGTCGGAATAATAAAAACCGGAGCCTTTCGGCTCCGCTTTTTATGATTCTGATTATTTCTTGTCGTCGCAGCAGGGGTCGGGCTTCGGCGGCTGCCAGGGGTCGGCGGGCGCGGGATTCGTCACGTCTCCGAGACCCGTCAGTTCGCTGAAAAGCAC
>JAEEIO010000041.1 GCA_016281405.1 Clostridiales bacterium
ACCACGTCGTCGCGGACTTCGTATCGTTCGCGACGACTTTTTTATTAAAAAGCCGTCTCTCACTCGCTCCGTCGCTCCTCCTTTCCCCAAAAACGGCTCGAGGAGGCCTCGCCGTTTTCGGGGGCCCCGAGATAAGGCGGCGGGCGCGGGAGGGGCGGGCGCGGGTGAACGCGGGCGGCGGCGATAGCATATGCTTAACATTTTTTCAGGGGTGACCAATTTGGTCACCCCTGATTATTAGTATTCATTCCGTTTTATTTTCCTCAAGCGGGGGGAAAAGAAGACAGCCGCGGCGGCGATACACGAGTATCATATCGTCAAGATGCTCACGCGTCCAGCCGAGCTCGCTCGCGAGGCAGTCGCGGCAGGCGTATTCGGTCGCCGCCTTGTCGACAAACTTCCGGTATGCGCCGACGTCGTAAGTATCTATGGTCTTACCGCAGATTTTGCAGGTCATTCGTTATCCTCAAGACGGCAACGGTAGAGACGGCATCCGCGGCCCTCGACGGTCACGCTGCAGGTCATGTTGGCTACCTTTTCATACTCGCCCGTCCAGACTTCTTTCATGACTATCTTTTTGCCGCAGTGGGACGTTATGCCCATTTCGTCAAAGCCGAAAACGAAGCGGTATTCGGTATCCATCATATTGAACACGCCTATCGCGAAGTCGCCGTTTTCAAGAAGACGCGCGCAGACAAGCGCCTCGGCGGGTCCCCTGTCGAGCGTTAAACGGTAGACCTGATTGTAAGCGCCGTCCTGGTCTATGGCTATGGCGTCTTTGTTTGTCAGTATCGCCTTCGCTTCGGCGCTCATCTTTCGGACGTCGCAACCGATCATGAGCGGTGAGCCGTACATGCACCATATAGAAAAATGCGTTTTCTGCTCATTAAGAGTGCATCCGTTAGTGCGCCTTTCGCTGTCGATGAATGAGCCGCCGTCTTCCATGCCGACAACAAGCATATCCATATCGTTAAAGCAGCCGCGGGCGTTATAGGGGAGCAGTCTTTCCTGCTGTTCGGTTATGCTTTTTATCGACGCCCAGCTGTTCTGAATGTCGTGCGTCGAGCGGAACAGATGCGCGCCCGTAGTCTTGACCCATTCGTGAGTTTCTTCCATGCCCCACGAGCAGGCGCTGAAGACGATGTCGCGACCGCAGTTTGCAAGAGCCGCGCCCATTCTGCGGTAAAAATATTTGCCGTCAAGCGTCCCCGTGTGGTAGCAGAAGTCGTATTTCAGATAATCTACGCCCCACTCGGCAAACGTCGCGGCGTCTATATACTCGTGGTCGTAGCTCCCGGGATAACCTCCGCAGGTAAGAGTGCCGCAGCAGGAATAGATGCCGAATTTCAGCCCTTTTGAGTGAATATAATCGGCGATATATTTGATCCCGTGAGGAAACTTTTCGGGATCGGCGGCAAGGCGTCCGTTTGCGTCTCTTTCCTTCAACGACCAGCAATCGTCAATCACGACGTATTGATAGCCCGCGGCTAAAAGTCCGCTTTCAACGATATAGTCGGCTGTTTCGAGCAAGAGTTTTTCGTTTATATCGGGGCCGAAGGTGTTCCACGTGTTCCATCCGAGAGGCGGTTTTCCGATTATCATTTTCTTTTTTCCTTTTTTATTTTTATTTGATATTATTCTATAACAAGGCGGGAAAATTGTCAAGATTGTCGTCGGTGACGGCTTAAATTTGTCCCGTTGAAATGCGTAGAGTTTTATGGTATAATTCTCACAGTATGAGACAAAGCGAAGTGAGATTATGGCCAAAGTCATTGTCGGGATGTCGGGCGGCGTCGACAGCGCGGTCACCGCGTACCTTCTGAAAAAAGCGGGATACGACGTCGTGGGCGTCACCTTACGGACGTGGCAAAGCGACGACGGCGCGGAAAGCCGCTGCTGTGAGATCGACGACGCGAGAGAGTCGGCGAATATCATAGGCGTCCCCTATCACGTCTTTAACTGCACGTCCGAATTCGAGAATAAAGTCATAAAGCCGTTTACCGACGATTATATGCGCGGGTTTACGCCTAATCCATGCGTTATCTGCAACCGCGAGGTAAAATGGGAGCGTCTTTTATATTACGCCAACGCGCTTGACGCCAAATATATCGCCACAGGGCATTACGCGGCGGTCGTGAAGCTTGAAAACGGGAGATATACCGTTAAGAAGGCTTCGCACGCCGAGAAGGACCAGACCTATATGCTTTACCGTCTTTCGCAGGAGGAGCTTTCGAGGACGGTTATGCCGCTTGCGGATTATTCGAAGGACGAGGTCAGGTCCGTCGCCGAGAAGATAGGGTTAAAGGTCGCGGCGAAGCCCGATTCGCAGGAGATCTGCTTCGTGCCCGAGGGGCATTACGCTGATTTTATTATCAAGAATACGGGCGTGACGCCCGCCGAGGGCGATTTCGTCGACGAGACGGGAAAGGTTTTGGGAAGGCACAGGGGCATTATCAATTACACCGTCGGGCAGCGAAAGGGGCTCGGCATAGCGTTAGGGCGTCCCGCATACGTCAAGAAGATATGCGCCGATAAAAACGAAATAGTGCTTGGCGCGTCGGACGAGACGGGATGCAGGGCGATCGTTTGCAGCAGTCTTAACTTTTTGAGTATCGAGGAGCCGCCCATTGGCGAGAGTTTTGAGGCTTTCGTTAAAGTGAGATACCGTCATCCCGGGATAAGGGCGACGGTTGAAAAGACGGACGCGGACAGAGTTAGGATAGTTTTTTCGGAGCCCGTGAGGGCGGCGGCGCCCGGGCAGTCGGCGGTCTTTTACGACGAAGACGACTGCGTCGTAGGCGGCGGTATTATTACGGAAGTAGAGTTTGAGTGAGGAAAACGTCATGTTGTTTTTTAAGAAAAGCGGAAGAATCGAATCGTTTGAGGTCGTCACGCTGCACACGAGCGGGATGAGGAATATTACCGACGACGAAATAGTTTATAAGGACGGCGCGGCTGAAGTGTCGAGTTACGGCCTCAGATATACCGACGGAAAAACGGAGCGCGTCCTGCAAAGGCGCGCGGTATGCGACGCGGCGAGGGTCTTAGCTATACTTAACGACTGCAGACTGCTTTCGTGGGACGGCTTTTACGGGCCGCATCCGAAGGGCGTGCTTGACGGAACGATGTTTCGCCTTGACGCCGTAGTAAACGGCGGGGTGAAGATTCACGCCGAGGGGTCTCAAAACTTTCCGAAGAATTACAGAGTGCTTACCGACGGGATTTATGAGATACTGTCGGAGAGTAATGAGAATTAAGTGTAAAACAAGCAAAACGGCCGTCGAAATGACGGCCGTTTATTTATAAAGTATTTTTGCTTTACACGTTGAAAAGCAGTTCTCCGTAGGTCGGGAAGGGCCAGAAGGCTTCGTCGGTCTCGGTTTCGAGGCTGTCGCAGACGGTGCGGAGGCCGTTCATGGCGGAGAGGACGCGCTCGGCGTAGAAGCCGCATTTTTCGCGAAGGTCGGCTATGTCGTCGGCGTCGATTATGGCCTTGTCGAGCTCCGCGGCGCGTTCTGCGGCGCCGACGCAAAGCTTGTCGTAACGCTCGAAGTCGGCTCTTATGCGGGCGGCGTCGAGGCCGAGGCTTTCCTTCCTCTTGATGTTCTCGAGAATTACGTTCTCGTAGCCGATGACTGCGGGAATTATCTCTTTCTTGGCCATGTCGAGCATTGTGAGAGCCTCGATTTTTACCGTCTTGGCGTAGACGTCGAGGTATATCTCATAGCGCGCGTGCATCTCGGATTCGTTGAGAATATGGAACTTTTCGAAGAGGGCGATATTCTTCGGGTCGACGTAGGCTTCGTAGCTTTCAACGGCGTCCTTGAGATTTTTGAGTCCCCTTCTCTCCGCCTCGACTATCCACTCGTCGGAATAGTTGTTGCGGTTGAATATCACGCGTTTGTGGGCGTCGTAGGCGTCCTTGATTATGGCGAGCTTTTCTGCCTCGGGGTCTTTTGCCTTTTCGAGACGGTCGGCGAATTCCGAGAGGGAGTCGGCGACTATTGTGTTGATGACGGCGGTGCTTCCCGAAACCGACTGCGACGAGCCGACCATTCTGAACTCGAATTTGTTACCGGTGAAGGCGAAGGGCGAGGTGCGGTTACGGTCGGCCGCGTCCTTTTTGAAGAGCGGCATATTCTCGACGCCGGTGCCCATATAGGTCGGGTCGATATGCTTGAACTCTTTGCCCTGCGAGATGGCGTCGAATATACTGACTATGTTGTCGCCGAGGAATACCGATATTATCGAAGGCGGGGCTTCGCTTCCGCCGAGACGGCGGTCGTTGCCCGCGGACGAGACGGAGGCTTTGAGCATATCGGCGTATTTATCGACGGCCTGTATGACGGCGGCGACGAAGAGAAGGAATTTGACGTTCTTTTCGGGGTTCTTTCCCGGCTTGAAGAGACGGACGCCCGTGTCGGTGTTGAGCGACCAGTTGTTATGCTTGCCCGAGCCGTTGATGCCCGCAAAGGGCTTTTCGTGGAGCAGGCAGACGAGGTCCTGACGCTCGGCGACCTTTTTGAGAACGTCCATAATGAGCTGGTTCTGATCGCAGGCTATGCCGCAGAGGGCGAAGACGGGGGCGAGCTCGTGCTGCGCGGGAGCGACCTCGTTATGCTTGGTCTTGACGCAGACGCCGAGTCTCCACAGCTCTTCGTCGACCTCTTTCATGAAAGCGCCGACGCGCTCTTTGATGTTGCCGAAATAATGGTCCTCAAGTTCCTGCCCTTTCGGGGGTTTGGCTCCGAAAAGAGTTCTGCCCGTGAAGCGGAGGTCCTTGCGGGACATGAAGGACTCTTTATCGACAAGGAAATATTCCTGCTCGGCGCCGACGGTGGAATAGACGTGCTTAGGGGCGTCGTCGTCGAAGAATTTGAGGACGCGGAGGGCTTCCCTGTTCACGGCCTCTGCCGAACGGAGCAAAGGCGTTTTCTTATCGAGCGTTTCGCCCGAGAAGGAGCAAAAGGCGGTCGGGATGTATAAAGTGCCGTCTTTTACGAAAGCGTAGGAAGCGGGGTCCCAGACGGTGTAGCCTCTTGCCTCGAAGGTGGCGCGAAGGCCGCCCGACGGGAAGCTGGAGGCGTCGGGTTCGCCTTTTATGAGCTCTTTGGCTTTGAATTCGGCTATCGCCCTGCCGCCCGGCGCGGGAGAGATAAAGGCGTCGTGCTTTTCGGCGGTGATGCCCGTTAACGGCTGAAACCAGTGGGTGAAATGGGTGGCGCCCTTTTCGATGGCCCAGTCCTTCATGACGGTGGCGACGACCTGCGCGACGTCGTTTTCGATGTGCGCGTCTTCGTTGATGGTGTTCTGTAAGGCGTTATAAACCTCCTCGGGAAGTCGTTCGCGCATTACCTGATCGTTAAAGACCATTTCTCCGAAATATTCTGCGACGGGTTTGTTTGACACTTTTCACATCTCCTTTTGTAAAATAAAAAGGCGGCACTGCGACCGCGGTCGCAGCGCCTTTGCCTGTTATGCGATAATTATAATCCTTTTTTTCGCAAATTGCAATAGGTAAAATGGCGAAAATGTTATTTTCATAAAAGTTGGCGTTTTGTGTAATATAGCCTATTCGGTATTGACTATTTCGCCGAAAAACGGTAAAATAAAGATATGAAAAGAAAGGAGTTTTACCATGGCTGACAAGAAGGATATTTACGAGGACGACGATTTTTCGCCCGACCTCATATCGCTTACCGACGAGGACGGCAACGAGATGGATTTTGAAGTCCTCGATATGCTCGAGCTGCACGGCAAGAGCTACATCGCGCTGATGCCCGTCAATCCCGACGGGAGCGACAGCGAGGACGGCGAATACGTCGTCTTACGCACCGATACCGACGAAGAAAACAAGGAAGAGTATTTCTCGACCATAGAGGACGACGACGAGTTTAACGAGGTCGTGGCGGCCTTCAACGAGTCGTTCGGAGACGAATACGAACTGAAATGATTTTACGCCTGCTTTGTTGGTGATGATGGGGCAAATCAAAACTAACATCTTTACAAATTAAGGGCGTCAAATCCCGCCGCTGTGCGCGCAGGCCTCCCCTTCCGTAAGGAAGGGACGTTGGAAGCCCGATGCGGCGTGAACCGACGCCCACCTGATTCTTTCGGGTTTTTGTATTTGCGGATCACACGGCACGGCGGGTGTTTTTACGGTGACGATTTGAGAGACGCTCTTTCGGAAACGGCCGACGCCGTTTCCTACGACTACCCCGTAGGATATGAAAAACAGATACACGAGCTTATAGCCAACCGCGACAGGGACGGCGCGCTCGCGCTTATAAACGAGCTTTTAGGGTGCATTTTTCTCTCGAAAAGGTTTGACGTCGTCGGTATGAAGGCGAGGCTCGCCGAGCTTTCGGTAATACTTTCGCGCGCGGCGGTCGACGCCGGAGGAAGTCTGCAAGACGCCTTACGGCTTAACGACAAGTATATAGGCGCTATTATAGGATGCAAGGACGCCGAGTCGCTCGAGAGAGTGTCGTCCGAGGCGCTCCACAGCTTCACGGACGGCATTTTCGACCTCGGAGAGATAAAGCTTTCGGATTCGGTCAGAAACGCCGTGAGATTCATGCGAGAGCACGTCGGCGAGAAGATCTCGGTCGACGACGTCTGCCGTCACGTTTTTTTGAGCCGCTCGTCCTTTTGCAGGATCTTCAAGGCGCAAACGGGCAAGAGCATTGCCGACTATATCAACTATATCAAGGTCGAATACGCGAGAAAACTGCTTGACGACCGCTTGGTGCCGCTTATCGACGTTTCGATGCTTTCGGGTTTCGCCGACCAGAGTTATTTCACCAAGGTTTTCAAGAAATACACGGGGACGACGCCGAAGCAGTATCGGGAGCGAGGGTAAGAAATATGAATATAAAAGAGGCTGTAAAAACAGCCTCTTTTTTAACGGTTTTCTTTTATTCGAAGGTGCCGTATTGGGCGATGGCTTCGTCGACGGTCAGTTCGCCTTTACCGACCTTGAACGCCGCGACTCTTATCTGGACGGTCAGAGGGTCGGTGATGCCGACGACCTCGGGAGATATGGTGCGATTGGCGGGAACTTTGCCGAAGGGAGCGTAAACGGTATCGAAGGAGAGGTCGGCGGTGGGAGTGACGAGACGTTTGACCGACGCCATCTGATTAAGCTCCTTATTTGAGATAAGGAAGCGCATGAACTCGTTGGTCATATCGAGATTGTCGCAGTCCTTATTGACCGAGAACTCGACCGAGGGGCTGTCGATGAAATAGCCGCCCTCCTCGTTCATGGGTATGGGGGTGAATGTGTAGGTAAAGGGCGAGTTGGTGAAGGCCTCGGACTGGCTTTCGCGCTTTTTGGTACCCGAGACGGTGTCGCCCGCGCATATCATCATGGGGACGTCGCCTTCGAAGAAGCGGAGGATGACTTTGGTGTAGTTATCGCCTATCTGATCGCAGGCGGCGAGGTCGACGCAGCCGTTGTCCATCAGTTTTTTTACCGCTTCAAGCGCGGGACGCATATATTCGCCCGCTTTGGAGTCTAAAGCGTTAGCGAGCGCGAGCGCTTCGGAGTTCTTTGCAAGTTCGGCGGCAAACATCGGATAAGCGACGGTATACATGAGGCAGCTCGAGGATTTCTGGCTGTAACCCATCATGGGGCTTGCGCATCCCTTGCTTTTGAAGGTTTCGCAGACGGAAAGAAGTTCGGATAAAGTGGTCGGAACCGAAAGTCCTTCTTTTGCGAAAAGGTCGTTATTGACGAGCATGCCGTAAGTCCTCGAGAAGACGGGGACCATGTAAACGCGGCCGTTCGCGTCGCGGTTTATAAGGCCCTGACGGATGCAGCCGAGGTCGAGCTTAAGGGCGGGGTCGGAAAGGTCCTCGGTGTGAGCGAAGACGGCGTCGAATTTCTTATTGCCTATCATAGAGGCGTAAGAGAAGAAAATATTGGGTTTGTCGTTGCCTTCGAGCACCGTGGCGAGGGTGTTGTTATAGTCGTCGAGCTTGACATAGCTCAAACGGACGTTGGGGTAGTATTCGTTGAATCTGTCGAACTCGGCCTCCAACGCCTCGAAGTTGTCGTAGCTTCCGACTACGGTGATGCTGCAGCTCATCTCGGCGTCGAGCGCGGGCTTGAAGACGCCGTCGTCCTGCGCGCCGCCGCAGGCCGCGAGCATTGCGAGCATGCAGACGGCTAAAATGGCGCAAATCAGTTTTTTCATTGTTTTTTATCCTCCTTGATCCTTCTTATTTCTTTGATGACGAGTTTAACGTCTATGGGCTTTGCGATATGGCCGTTCATGCCGGCGTTAAGGCACTCCGTGACGTTTTCGGAGAAGGCGTCGGCCGTCATGGCGATTATCGGGATAGTCGAGGCCCACGGGTCGGCGAGCGCGCGGATGTTTCTTGTGGCGTCGAGGCCGTTCATTTCGGGCATCTGTATATCCATAAAGATCAGCTCAAAGCTGTCTTTTGCCGCCGTTTTCATTTTTTCGACGCAGATACGGCCGTTTTCGGCGCGTTCTGTAGTTATGCCGTACATTCCGAGGATGCCGGAGATTATCTCCCAGTTGATATCGTTATCCTCGGCGACGAGGATGT
Organism: Clostridiales bacterium; assembly: GCA_016281405.1. Lineage (GTDB taxonomy): Bacteria > Bacillota > Clostridia > Oscillospirales > RGIG5299 > RGIG5299. Next base: position 8,578 of record JAEEIO010000041.1, read on the forward strand.
GAAGACCCTCAAGGTCGGAATAGTCGCTTTCGGGTTCGACCGACTTGGAAACGGTGCCTAAGAGTTCGTTGATTTTATCGTAAAGTGTGGAGCGAAGGAGCGGCTTGCCGACAAATCCGTTCGCGCCCGCTTCCCTTGCCTTCTCCTCGATATCGGTGCGGTCGTAGGCGGAGATAAGCAGGATCGGGACGTTCGAATCGACTTCGGAGCGGATGAGGCGGATTGTTTCGATGCCGTCGACGTCGGGCATCTTCCAGTCGACTATGACTACGCCGTAATCGCGGCCCGTCTCGTGACGGCTCGATATCATGGACAGCGCCTCTTTGGCGTTTTTAGCGCTGTCGGCCGTAAGGCCCAAAGATTTGAGGGTGTCGACGGCGGTCTCGAGAAGTATTTCGTCGTCGTCGACTATGAGGACGTCCATGGGATCGAGGGTCATATCCTCTCTTTGCCTTTCGGCGACGGGGAGGTCGAGTATTACGGTGAAGGTCGTGCCTTTGCCCTGCTCGCTCTGACAGTCTATAGTGCCGCCCATGAGGTCGACCATCTGTTTGGTTATGGCAAGGCCGAGACCCGTGCCCTGTATGCTGTTAACGCGGCTGTCGGTCTGACGCGAGAAAGGCTGATACATGTTTTTCATGAACTCGGGGCTCATGCCGATACCCGTGTCGGAGACTTTATAGGTAAGGCGAACGCAGTCGGGCTTCTCGCTTTCTTCCTCGCGCATATCGACGCTGACGCGGCCGCCCGGCTCGGTGTATTTGATGGCGTTGGAGAGGATGTTTATATATATCTGATTGAGGCGGAGCTGATCGGCGTAGATATACTCTTTATCCATATTGCCGACGCGGAAATTGAACTCGATGTTCTTTTCCTTTATCATCGGCTGCGACAGGTTCACGAGGTTTTCCACCTTCTCGACGATGGAGAATGTCAGCGGGCTTAGGGTCATCTTTCCGCTCTCGACCTTGGAA